>DBJWYX010000044.1:0-12485 GCA_052360825.1 Candidatus Wunengus sp. YC64 | reverse complement strand
ATCCTCTTGCTGGTTCAATCGTCCTCGATTGAACTAAAATGTTTCGGTTCAGGCTACAAGCCTGAACCAGCGTGTAGTGCAAATTATCGGATATGATACATGAAAATTTTTAGACACAAGCCAAAAATCGGAACCTTCCTATTGCGTCTCGTACAGACTAACACCTGTAGCTCCTTTCAGGAGACACGGGTAAAGAGGCAAAGGGGTTTTACCTTAGTGGAGTTGGTAATCGTTATTGCCCTCATGGCTATTTTATGGGGTGTGGCGTATACTATGTTTTATCAATCAAAAAAAGTATTTTCTCTATCTGACAACAAATTAGGGACGTATCAATATGCAAGAATAGCCATGGACGAAATTTCCCGTGACCTGAAGGGCGCAACCATAACGGATAATGTGGATTATTTTCGGTCATTTACTAACGGTCCGGCGGATGCTAAAAACAATAATAGTGTCCTTACGTTCCTGTCATTAACACCAAATGGCTCTTCCACTCCCGTTACCCTTATTACCTATTACTTAAAAAACACTGACGAACTCATGCGGGCTGAATACAATGATACTTCATACATTTATGGAACCGTGCCTGCCAGTATAGATCCTTCTCAATTTACCTATTATAAACTCACAGCAAATACAAATTATTTCAACCTTGCCTATGTTACTGGAAGCGCCTCAGTAAGTGCCTGGGACAGCACAAGCGGCACTACAACCGGCCACCTGCCTGATGCGGTTAGCGTCACAATACAAATATACGGCACTGGAACTGGAAATGCTCTTGAAACAGGCACTTTTACTACGCAAATAACGATACCTTATCGAATAACACACTGACATGAACGATAAAAAGGACGCTGGTTATATCATTATTGTAGTTACTGTTATCCTTGTCGCGCTTTCTCTCATGGGGATGACATTCCTTAACCTTACCAGTGTCGATTTCACTGCTACCGATAATTATGTCAACAGCCTTCAGGCGGACATGGCGGCACGTGCCGGACTTGATTATGCCACCTATGTATTAAAGATGGATAAATACGGCACAGATACTATAGTTTATAACAATAACAGTTATCAGTATCGTGGTACTTCAACCCTGGGTTATGACGAAAACTATGACGCATACACGGAAGAGTGGTTGGGCACTGGCACAGGGAAGATATTTTGTAATGCCACGTCTGCCAGCAATGATGTCGATAACAATGGTGACAGTGTTAAAGACTCCAAGTGGCTGGATGCCCCATTTTCTTTAGACAGGGGCTTAAAGGCGCAATACGCCATCCTTATCGAAGACGTGGGAGAATCTCGAATTAATGTAAATGCCACAGGAAACGTTGTGGGGGTTGGAGGGTCTTTTGCTTACGGCACGGGCGCTACGACTTATGACATCCGATTACAGGACGTCCTGACTGATTCGATTGCAAAAAATGCCATTGGCTCAACCACAGGACGCTGTGGCGCTAATGGAGCGCCAGGTAGTACAGGCACAACTGCCTCTCAATTTCAACCACGCAATCTAGTTGGTGACGACCGCCCTTTTAATGTCCTCGATGCCGCCGATATCTGCTTTGGGACATGTACTTCCTCTTCACTTTATAAATCACGATTACGCAATATTATTAATAATGAAACCCTTTTCCAAAGCGTCAGAGGGAGTCTTACCGCGTATTCTTTCGACAGTATCATTACAAACAAGGGTACTGTCAGTTCCTTGCAAATAGGGAATAATTACTATCGGTTGAATGTCAATACCGCATCTGCTGCTGAACTGGCAGCCCAATTGAGACATTGTGTGTTCGGCACAGAGACACTTATGGCAGATCAAATCGCAGCCCATATCTTAGATTATAGGGACACGGATGATAATATTAGTGTTTATAATGGTAAATACGGTTTAGAAGTACACCCTTTCATTAATGAATTGTTTTACGCTACCGCAACGGCATATCACAGAATAGAACTCATTAATCCATTCAATCGCAGTATTGGTATTGGAGGTTGGAAACTCCTTGTAGATAGAGGTGGTACTGTTACCACTCATACTTTCGGCACAGCGACAATAAGCGCTGCCTCGTCTCCTTCAAATCCCACATACTTTGCACTCGGTGATAATCCGGCAGTAGCAACCCTTACAACAAACCTTATTGTAAGCAATCTTAATATTTATGACTACGATGATAATGGAATCCCGATAGAAGTTGTAGCCACATTAAAAGAACCTGTAAATAATGTTATTGTTGATCAAGTATATCCAAGCGCATATATTAATACGGTTAGTATTCTGGGACTCATTGATACTTTAATACAAAGAGTCCAAACAGAGTGTCCGACAATCCCGCCTGGCGGTAGTCTTATGACAAAGTTAAATCATGCAAGGGACGATCTGGCAGAAGTCCCTACTGATTGTGATGGTGCCGAACCGAACCTGGAATCATTTATTAATGAGGTTGACGGTATACGGGGAAGTACTAACCCGGACTGGAAGGCTTGTGTCAGTGACAACGCTGACGAATTTATCAGTCGTGCGCAATATATTCTTGATACCTGTGAAGACCCACCTTCGGCGCGTGCATCTATAGGTCAGAGAAAAATCCCTATTATTGAACGTTCGGATAACTGGACAGGTTCCTCCACAAACCATACGATAGGTACAACCAATTTGAGTTTTAACAATATCCGACAACTGGTAATCGCAAACAAGAACATTATTTCACTGGGTGAATTGGGACATCTTCTAACTGTAGGCTATAATACCAACTATTCATATACACTGGACGCATCCTATGCCACATCTTCTACCAGCAATTTTGTTGATAATGCAAAGATGAATCTTTTCGGTGGCACGTTTACTACTATTCCCGACTATTTTACCGTTCTTGATCCAAAAAACGATGCTATAGATGACGATGCCGATGGCGCTATTGGCACTGATACCGGTAACCAATCTGGAGACATTGACGGGCCTGAAATTCAGGTACCCGGGCGTATTAATATAAACACCGCATCTGCAGGTGTGCTGTCCGCCCTGCCTGGTACCAGTACAAACACTTCGTTAGGTACGTGGAGCGCATTGATACAATCTAAAACAGGTTATTCCCTGCTAAACAACATCATTAATGCACGTCCCTATAGCACCGTCGGAGCATTGACGACTGCAACGGGAACGAGTAATTCCGGCATGAATTATTTTGGAACGGATAATGTTGACAACGACGGCGATGGATTCATTGATGAAAAAGATGAAAAAGACCTTATCTTTACCTCCATTTCCAATCTTATCACCACGCATTCTAACGTATTTGCAGTATACGTTACCGCTCGCATTGTCAATAGTAGCGCATCCCAGACCTTCGCAGAAAAGAAGCTGGTTGCGATTGTTGACCGCTCCGTTAACCCTGTTAAAATACGCTATTTTCGGTGGATGACTGAATGGTGATAAATAGCCGTTAGCAGTTAGCTATCCATGTTCATCTCACATTGGGGGATGTCTCATAAGTGCTATACACTGGTTTACACGCTGGTTCAGGCTTGTAGCCTGAACCGAAGCATTTTGGTTCAATCGAGGACGATTGAACCAACAAGAGAATCTCCCTTAGAAAAGGGGACCAGGGGGTTGTAAAACAACCCCGGGAAAAACACAACCCCCCCCTATTTCCCCCTTTTCTAAGGGGGACTAACTTGAAAGGAACTATTATGATTATTTACTCTGGTAAAAAGATAAATGTTAGAAAAGATGAAATTGTTCTGGATGATGGAAGAAAAGCTATGAGGGAGGTTATTGAACATCCCGGCTCTGCTGCCATTATTCCCTTTATAACAGAAGACGAGATTATCCTTATTCAACAATATAGACATGCCATCAAAGAGCTTATCTACGAAATTCCTGCCGGCACGCTTGATAAAGACGAGACATTTATTAGCTGCGCAGGACGTGAATTGGAAGAAGAAATTGGCTACAAAGCTGGAACACTCGAACCCCTAATAATTCTCTATCCATCACCAGGAATCCTGAGTGAGACAATGCACCTTTTTAAGGCAACGAATCTTGTCAAGACGCAAACAAATTACCAGGCAGATGAATCAATCAAGGGTATCGTACAGATGAAGCTAAACGAGGCATTTGAGATGGTAAGGAAAGGGCTTATACGGGATGCAAAGACGGTTTGCAGCGTTTTAATGTGTATTACATAAGAAACATCGGAAGAGTTCTTTGATGGGAATTTACGATTTTAGATTTACGAATTACGATTTATTAAATCGTTCGACTGAGCGCTTACGACGAAGTCTCAAATCGTAAATTTTTGCTAAAAGTGTCAAAATAATTTTGGGATGATACTACGGTACGTCGAACGATTTCTCTTTGACACGGAAAAGCATGGATTTCTCACGACCTATCTTTCGGGCAAGGATTAACTCAATTGGTAAAGGTTCTGTAATCTTAAGAAGCGCTGTCAAACCATGTTCATCTATAACCAGATAAGATTTAGATTCGGCCTGACGTAATACCATGCTGGCAGACGAATCAATGGGGAGCTTGTAAATCCTTTTATGTTGGCGCCCAACCCATGCCATTTCTTCCCCACTTTTCGCACAATAAATTTTCGCATCCTGTTCAACCACGCTAATGACCTCTTTCGCAAAGAGCATATCCGGATCTTCAGACGGTTGTACTATTGGCTGTATAATTGCAAAGTAAATGGGAATTGCAACCACAGAAAAGGGAATAAGCGCCCATGCTGCACGCCGTACCAATTTACTCGTTTTGCTGTGGCGAACGATTGAAGCGGCTATCTCAAGCGCAAGGAATGGATACAGAGGTAACAGGTAGTGGCGTCGTTTTTGTGGAATACACGAAATTACGATAAAAATAGCTCCAGCAACTGCAAGCATTGCTGAGTAACCGCGCCGCCGCAAATCAACAATTGCAACAGGCAAGAACAATGAAAGTGGCAGCGCAAGTAATAGCACCATCCAAACGTAGTAGAAAGCCCCCCCATTCCCACCTTTGCTCACATCGAGGTCTGGCTGGAAAATAACCCTGCGGAGGTATTCGCCATGGTCGAGGAGATATGCAGGAATTGCCCATACAGACACAGCCGCTAATACACCAAAACTAAAGAATATCCAGCCTATTCTCGGCCGTCTAAGGTCTTGACGCCGGAACGGAACAAGGACTGTAAAAAATATTGGGAAAAGAACTCCGAATGGCCCCTTTGTTACTATCCCAAGGCCAGCCAGTAGCCCTGCAATTATAAAAAACAATGATCGTGATAAGCCCTTGTGTTTTCGCATTCCCATACAGAGGAAAAGACATGAAACTATGACTGAAAAACACAATATCATATCTGGCCTGGCCTGGCGTGCCATAAGACTATAACCCGGTATACCAAGCAGTGCAAACGCCCCGACCAGCGCTGTCTTCCTATCGAGCAGCAAAAGCCCAACTCCATAGGTTGCAAGCACTCCCAGGAGACCGGCTACAGCGGAAGGCATACGTGCAATTGTCATACTAGGTTCACCCACAATACGGGTGAGAACAGCGGCAGCGGCATGCATTACCGGCGGCTTGTCGTAATATGTTTTACCCAGGAGTTTTGGCACAAGATAATCACCGCTCTCTGCCATTTCACGAACGATCTCTGCATGGCGGATTTCACGGCTAGCCCAATGTCTGTTCTGACCAAGAGCCGGGAATATTACCAAAGCAGAGACGGCAACCAGTATCAGCAAATCCAAAAGGTGTGGTCGCCGTTCTCTAAAATTCTTTAACAAGCCAATATTCATCTTTTATTAAAGTGCGAGGAGTAAATAGCATTTTCTTGCTGGTTCACTCGTCCCCAATTGAACCAAAATGTTTCGGTTCAGGCTACAAGCCTGAACCAGCGCGTGGAAACGTTTTTCCCCCGCCCCTGGTGGGAGGGGTTAGGGGAGGGGGTGAACTGATACGAATATTTATTACCATTCAGTCTGGTCTGTCTTTAGATGGTTTACAATGAGGATTAAATCTATATCCTTATATCGTATATTTTGCAAAACGGTATGTGAGACATTTTGAAATGAATTCTTTTCATCATATGCCTTCTTGCCGGCAATACAGTAAACGGTATTATTGGTCAAAAATGCCTCAGATAGGTTATTTTCGTTCATTATTTCCGGGATAAGACGATTCATATAAAAGTTCATGGGAGAAAGACATTCATCTGGCACTTTATAGTAATAAAGTTCATTCCTTTTTACGTGCTGAGATACAGTATTGGCAAGATCAAGACCTGGAGAATGACGATAATTATAGGTAGACAGCTCCTTCATGTAAATCAGTGCAACGATCGTAAAGAATGCAATGATAATAGAGAAGGAAATATTATAACCCCGAAACCTTTTAATAAATACTTTACCGGCAATACCAACGGTAAAAAGGATACCGATACCTACACCCACAGGGAAGAGTTTGGGGTAATGTGTAAAAGCGTAAAAAGGAAATCCGGCAGAAAGTATTAGGATAATAACCAGAGAAATGGCAAGGGTGTATTTGATCCATTTACCCAAGTAGACATTTTTTCCCTCAGTTCTGGAAATACTTGTCCACATGCCACCCATCATGAGCGCCAAAGCCGGATACAGGGGAAGGATATAGCGGGCGCTTTTACACCGCGAGATAGACATAATGATAAAGATGATGATAAACCATATTGAGAGCCACCAACGGTCTCCTGCATTTCTCTCTACCTTCTTTGAAAACAAATAAACAAGGGTTACGGGGAAGAAAATGCTGTAAGGGAGAAATCCTTTGAGAAGTTCAGGGAGAAAGAAATAAAAGGACTGTTTGTGCCCGTATTCTTCGGTACTATAACGAACCACCGACTCGCTAAAGGCATTGTTAATCACCGTATTCAGCCCAATCTTTTGGCACATGAGTATAACCCAGGGAC
Source organism: Candidatus Wunengus sp. YC64 (assembly GCA_052360825.1). GTDB lineage: Bacteria > Planctomycetota > Brocadiia > Brocadiales > Brocadiaceae > Wunengus. The sequence continues at coordinate 5,556 of DBJWYX010000044.1, read as the reverse complement.
CCACCATTAACCCTAATATACCAAACCCCATAAGCCAGTGCAGATGCTTGAAGAATACGAGTTCTTTTTTACACAGGAGATATACAAAGATAATTACAAAGGGAAGAATAAACCCTAATGGCCCCTTTGTCAGGATAGCCAGTGCTATAGAAACGTAAAATAGGACAAAATAAATTCTCCTTTTTTGAGCATCCGATGTATAGCCCATATAAAAGGTATATAAGGCCGTAAAGATGAATGTGGCTAACATCATATCCGTTTTGACGGTACGGGAGTAGAGGAAGAACATGTAATTGGATAGAAGAATCAGTCCTGCCCAGAATCCTGCCATAGGATTTTTGTAAAGGTGTTTACCAAACAGAAAAACAGTAATGATGCTTAGAAGCGCGCAAAGCGCCGATGGTATTCGTGCAGTAAACGGGGTGATAATGCCTGAAAATTGAGAAGACAGGGCAATCGACCACATGAGCAGTGGCGGTTTTGCAAGATAAATTTTGCCTGCATAATGGGGGACTACGTAATCCCCTGTAAACATCATTTCACGGGCTGTTTCAGCAAACCTTAGATAATCCTTGTTCTGAAACCCCCTGCCCCCTAAGTCAAAAAACAACACAAAGCAGCTTATGAGTATAAGTATTGCAAGTAAAAGCCTGTGATTTCTCGATATGTCCTTCAATTTCTGAATCTTTTGATAGAGGATAATATTTACCTTTTATTGCTTTCGTAATTCAGCGCCAAGAGTCTTGTATAAGTTATCAATGACCATGTGCTGGGCAACATCAACCTCTTCGCTCTTTAATGTTCGGTCGGATGCCTGAAAGCAAAGATTAAAAGCAATACTTTTCTTTCCTGAAGGTATTTGCTTACCACGATAAATGTCAAAGAAGTTGATAGCCGTCATAAAAGATATATTTGCAGCAGCAATACATTTTTCAATAGAGGCCCATGCCACCTCCTCGTCAACAACAATAGCAAGATCACGTAAAACAGGGGGATATTGAGACAGCGTTTGAAAATATTTTGAAAGATTCGACATTTTTACCAATAAATCCAAGTCTAACTCAACCATACAGGGTGATGTTTTAAATTCCAATTCTTTGGCCTCTCCTATATAGCCTAAGATATTATTACCCAATTGAACTTTTGCAGATTTATCAGCCTTAAAGAGTATTGATCCAGCGAAAGTCATCCATTCACATTTAGAGGTAATACCAAGACTCACCAGGAGCGACTCGACAATTCCCTTTAAAGCCAAAAAATCCATATCTGCCAGGATGGATAAACAGGTCTTTTCTTCCGGTAGTTTTTCACCTGCGAGGTAAACTTTAGCTATTTCAAAGATTCTTACCTGTTCCACACCATGATTCATATTATATATCTTGGTGCGTATCAGGCTGGGCAGCAGACACGTGCGTAAGCGGCTTTCTTCCTGTCTTAGCGGATTAGCAATATCGACACCCACCCTATCTGACCACAAATTCACGGACTGCAAGGGAGAAGTATCAACGATGCTGAAGGTCTTGGCTTCATAAAAACCAATGCTTATTAAAAATTGGCGAACAGAATCCTCAACAATTTCATATTTACTCTTTACACTGCCGCGTACAATAATAGAGGTCTTTGTTGGTATATTGTTATATCCGTAAATCCTGGCAACCTCTTCGATCAAGTCAATCTCACGATAGACATCTCCCCGATAACTTGGTACTTCAACGTCAATAAATGTAGAGACAGGTTTGAAACCTGTCTCTACTTCGTTTAAGATATTAAATTGCAATCTCTTTAAGATATCACTGGCAATGGTTCTTTTTATTTCTAATCCCAATACTTTGTTAAGTCTTTCAATTCGGAGTGTAATTTTTTTCCGTTCATATCTCTCTGATCTTATATCAATAGCTCCTTTTGCGATTTCTCCTTCTGCAAGGTCTTTGATAAGCTTTACCGCCCTTTTTGACGCCAATTCAACTCCTTCAGGGTCAACGCCTCTTTCAAAACGATATGACGAATCTGAGGCAATGCCCGTTGCTTTTGATGTACGACGCACCTGCCTGGGCTCAAATTGTGCACATTCCAAAAGAATATGCCTTGTTGACTCAGATACTTCTGTATCCTTACCTCCCATGATGCCTGCAATGGCAACAGGTCTTTTACCGTCCGCAATGACCAACATATCATGGAAAAGCGCCCGCCTGGCTCCATTGATAGCAACTATTTCTTCTCCGCTCTTTGCCCTTCTAACAATTATTTTTTGATCTGACAACTTATCTAAATCAAAGACATGAAGAGGTTGTCCCGTCTCCATCATCACATAATTCGTGATGTCGACTATATTGTTTACCGGTCGAAGTCCAATACACTTTAATCTTTTTTGCATCCATTCCGGAGACGGCTTTACGGTTATATGCTGGAAAACTCGAGCCATGTAATGTGGACACAGGATTGGTTCTTCAACAGCAATACTTATTAATTTTGATACCTCTATATCTGTGCTTATGTAATTTGTTTCCGGGAATTGAACACTCGCTCCTACCACTGCAGCTACTTCACGTGCAATGCCAATGACTCCAAGACAATCTGGGCGATTGGATGTTACTTCTATATCCAGGCAAAAATCGTCTTCAACAGACTGAATATCGGCAACAACAAGCCCCGCATTCGTCAACTTATCTGCCAACTCCTGCGGCGACAAATAAAAATTTACGTATTCTTTTAACCAGTTGTAGCTAATCTTCATTTAAAATTGTGATAAAAACCGTATATCATTTTCATAGAAAAGACGAATATCATTGATTCCATACTTTAACATGGTAATCCTTTCAACGCCCATCCCAAATGCAAAACCTGTGTATTTTTCAGCGTCATAATGCACTGCCTTGAATACGTTAGGGTCAACCATTCCTGCCCCTAATATTTCCACCCAGCCACTATAAGAACACACGCTGCATCCTTTGCCCTTACAAAGAGAACACGAAATATCAACCTCGGCGCTGGGCTCGGTAAAGGGGAAAAAGGATGGCCTAAAACGCATTTGAACGTCCTGTCCAAAATAGGTTTTAATAAACTGATTCAGCACCCCCCTCAAATCAGCAAAGCTTACTCCTTCATCCACGAGTAATCCTTCCACCTGATGAAACATGAATGAGTGTCTGGCATCCACGGTATCAGGCCTATACACCCTGCCGGGAGCAATAATTCGAATAGGGGGTTTTTCCTTTTCCATGACACGAATCTGAACAGTAGACGTCTGACTTCTGAGGAGCATATCGTTTTTGATATAAAAAGTATCAAAATCGGTTCTGGAGGGATGGTCGGCAGGGATGTTTAAGGCTTCAAAGTTATAATATTCAGACTCCACTTCCGGCCCATAGACCACATCAAAACCCAACCGGGCGAATACTTCTTTGATATCATCAATTGTTTGAGTAATTAAATGCTTTTTCCCTACAAGAGGACGTTTACCTGGTAACGTTACATCGAATATTTCATGCCTGGCTTTTGAAGTTGTTTCTACAGAAAACTTCTTTAATAACTCTTCTACGATATTTGTAACCTCGGTCTTAAGAGAATTAATCCGCTGTCCGATTGCAGCGCGTTGCTCTGCGGGCAAGGATGGTATCAGCTTCATGAAATCTTGAATAATACCCTTCCTTCCCAGGTATTTTATCTTAAGCTGTTCAGCATCTTTCAGTGCAGTGATTGAATTAATTTCTCTTTGTATGGTTCTTTTTGCTTCTTCTAATTTTTCTAACATGCAGATGGGTATCTAAAAAAGCATATAAAAAATGTAGGCACGTTCCTTCATGGTTCAATACCAAGAAGACGTGCCTAAAACCGAAAGACAAAATAATAATCTGTGTTGTTTATAAAATCGTATGATTCACAACACAATTTTAAATTACTGCTTTTACCTGCTCAACTAACCTGTCAAAAGCGGGTTTATCATTCACCGCCATCTCAGCCAACATTTTCCGGTTTAAATCCACATTGGCCTTGACCAATCCACGAATAAAGTGGCTGTATGAAATGCCACGTTCTCTGACTGCCGCACTAATTCTTGAAATCCACAATTCCCTGAATTTCCTCTTCCGCGCCTTTCTGTCTCTGAATGAAAACACCATGGCACGGATGTAAGTTTCCATGGCCTTGCGGTACAAATTTCCTCTTCCACCCCAGTAGCCTTCCGTCTTGTTTAGTAATCTTTTTCTAGACCTTTTTCTTGCACAACCTTTTGTCGCTCTTGGCATAAAACAACTCTCTTTTTAAAAAAATTCAAATAAGTATTATTAAGACAAATTTAAAGCCCTTTTCATAATTTTACTAAAAGCCGGGGAAACGCCTGCTTTCTTCCTCATGTGCGCCTTGCGTCTTCCTGATTTTCCAGACAGAAGATGGCCTTTTCCAGCCTTTGGTCTCTTGATCTTACCTTTTGCACCAATCTTTATCCTTTTTTTAAGCCCTTTGTGTGTTTTTAATTTTGGCATCTACAAATCTCCATAAATATGAGTAATGCTATAAATAAATTGAAACTCCCGTTTATTTGGGAGACAGGATCATTCCCATCCTGCGCTCATCCGATATCTTGTCCTTCTCCACCTTGGCGATATCCTCTAACGCAGCAGCAATTTGTTTTAAAATTTCATCGCCCAGTTCAGCATGAGCCCGCTCGCGCCCCTTAAACATCATGTTAATAAGCACCCGGTCTTTATTTTCTAAAAATTTTCTGGCCTGACGTATTTTTGTTTGAATGTCATGCTCTCCGGTCTTTGGCCTTAATCTTAATTCTTTTAACTGAACTACATGTTGCTTTTGATGCATCTTTTTCTTTTGTTTATACTTGAACTTACCGTAGTTCATAATTCTACAAACAGGCGGAGTTGCATCAGGGGCTACCTCGACAAGGTCCGATTCAACACTCTTTGCCTTTGCTATAGCCTCTTCTTTGCTAATCACTCCGACCTGCGCACCGTTCTCGTCTATCAGTCGTACTGTAGAAGAGCGGATACGTTCGTTAATTCTTAATTCTTGTGAAATGTATATTTTCCTCCTATAAAGTGAAAATTACTTTTTCTCTCGGATTTCAGTTTCAACGTTATTTATAAATTCCACAATTGAAATCATCCCCTCATCTCCCTTTTTCCTGCTTCTAACGGCAACAGAACCACTCTGCATCTCTTTATCGCCAACAATGAGCAGATAGGGAATTTTTTCCAGTGTGCCTTCACGTATCTTATAATTGATCTTGGAACTGCCCGTGTCACATTCTACCCTAAAATTCTTTAAAAGCAACTGGGCTTGTAATTTTTTTGCGTAATCAATGTGTGCATCAGTAATGGGTAATATCCTCATTTGAATTGGTGCAATCCACAAAGGGAAGTCACCCGCATAGTGTTCTATCAGGCACCCAACAAATCGTTCCATCGCCCCAAGAACCGTACGATGTACCATCACGACACGATGATGATTACCATCTGAACCGACATACTTAACATCAAATCTCTCTGGCAGATTAAAGTCTACCTGAATAGTCGGTCCCTGCCATCCACGTCCTATAGCGTC
>DBJWYX010000043.1:0-12690 GCA_052360825.1 Candidatus Wunengus sp. YC64 | reverse complement strand
CGAATCCACCAATCTGATCGTATGAAAAAAAGAAGGTGGTTTGGCGTAAAAGACGACGCCTTAATCCACCCTACCCAACTAAAACAAACCCACTGGGGCTGTCTAAAAATCTTAGGAACCACCATCGTTATGTAGGGGCTGAAAATCTTCAGCCCCTACTCTTTAGACAGTCCCTAGTTTCGCCTTCAGAATGAGCCTTGTGGGGTAACAGTATATCTTACGGATTGTTGTCCCGTTGTATCAAACACATTGATTTCTATCCGATGGTAATTTCCCTTGGGTAAGAAGATAAACCCATTGACCGTGTAACCTGGCGCTACCTGTTGATCCTGGAGCGCTTTGGACATTACATCTCGATTTACCACCTTTTCCACCTTACTCTTCTCGTGCACTGCACCATAGGCGCCGCCTCCAATTCCGCCTGCAGCAGCGCCAATCATAGCGCCCTTCCCGGCGTCACCCATTACAGCTCCCAACGCGGCGCCTAACGCCGCGCCACCGGCGCCGCCTATCAATGCCCCTTTTCCTGCGCCTCTCAGCAAGTCTTGTCCAACCTCTGATCCGGCGATCCTGTCTGTCGCTTGTTCTGCTGTCAGCGCCTGCCACATATTGTTATCGTAATCTACGGCAAATACCTGCCCACGTTGGATGTTATAAACATGGTTTCCACCATTGGTATAGACAAGCAGTACAGGAAGCACGCCTGCCCTATTGAGGTCTACACCGAAATATTGCTTGCAACGGTCTGTATCTGAAAGCACATCAGCGCCGATAGACAATCCTACACCTGCATACTGAGGGGGTTGATACGGCGCTGCTTGACCAGGAGGGGGTGGCGGAGGTACTTGTCCTTCTCCTGGGGGAGACGGTGGTAATGGTTGTCCTGCAGGCGCTGCTGGAATCGTCTGTGGTTGTGCAGGAGCAGTTGCATACTGCGGTCTCGCCTGCAAAGTATAGGATGATGCCGGCCTAATAGGAACAGGTTTCGATTCATACGTCGCACACCCACCAATCAAAAAAGCCGCTGACAATGTATAAATATATACCTTGTTTTTCATATCTTCCTCCATAGACAAATTAGAAGTGTATTAATATCTCTAATCACCAATTTTATAAAATATACAATTTATATAGAAAATCGTCAAGGTGATTTACCCACAGGTATAGTTTAAAATTATAATTGCCATTGGTGGCGAATTTTATTATTCTAGCGAAATATGAAAAAATACATCATCATCGGAATTCCGTGTCTTATCGTCATTATCATAGCATCATTTTATTCTCTTGGCAACAAAGGAGCTATTCAATATAGAACAGTAAAGATTGATAAGGGCGCCATCAGCAAATACGTCACGGCGACTGGCACCATAAACCCTGTAAGAACAGTATTGATCGGGAGTCAGGTCACAGGTCTCATCTCTCAATTGTATGTTGATTTTAACTCCGTTGTCAGGGTGGGGCAAGTCGTGGCACAAATCGACCCCGTCCCTTTCGAACATCAGGTTAAAAAGGCAGAAGCCGCCCTTGCCACTGCCATAGCCTCCCTTGAAAAAGCAAAGGTAAATTCTAAAAATAACAGGAATAATTATCTTCGATCAAAGAAATTATTTGCCAAAAAAGTAATCTCCATTAACGACCTTGATGCGGCACGAACAACATACGAAGCCGGTTTAGCCGACGAAAAATTGGCAGAATCTCAGATTTTGCAAGCCAAAGCGGCCTTAGAGATTGCAAAAACAGACTTGAAACATACGGTCATTGTGTCCCCGTTAGACGGTATTGTAATTTCCAGAGACGTCGACGTGGGACAAACGGTAGTGTCCAGCTTTCAAACCCCCACCCTATTTCATATCGCCGAGGACCTGGTTCATATGCAGGTCAATACCAATGTAGATGAAGCCGATATCGGTATGGTTAAGGTGGGGCAGGACGCAAAATTTACCGTGGATTCTTTCCCAGACGATGTGTTTGAGGGTAAGGTTGTCGAAATTCGCATGTCGCCTGTCATATTCCAAAATGTTGTGACGTACAATACGTTAATTAACGTGGATAACTCATCTCTCAAGCTCAAACCCGGAATGACGGCAAACACTTCTATTTTAGTAGCCAGGGTCGAACACGCCTTGAGAGTGCCAAATTCCGCGCTTCGTTATACCCCGTCGGAAATGTTACAAAGCGAGGCGGACAAAAAAGCCCTTACCGAGAGGAAATTTGCCAAAAAAAGCAGTTCGCATATCTGGATTTTAGACAGCGGGGAATTAAAGCAGGTAGCTGTAAAGCTGGGAATAGGCGATGATAATTTTACCGAAATTTTAGAAAGCGATATAAAAGAAGGACAGGAGGCGGTGATTGCTGAAACAATTTCTAAATCAACCCCAAAAACGTCACAAAAAGTCCCGTGGGGCAGAAGCCGGTATTAAATCAGGTACTGAGTGTCCCCCTTAACAAAGGGGGATAAAGGGGGTTGTGTTTTTCTCGGCAATTTTACAACCCCCTCACCCCCTTTTCTAAGGGGGATTTTATACCACCTTGTAACCCGCATGAATAAAATGAAATTTCCCTAACATTACAATTATGCAAAACATAGTGTCGTTGGAGACGGTTTACAAAATATACCAGATGGGAGACGTCAGGGTTACGGCTCTCAATGGGATTTCCATGACCATAAAAAAAGGAGAGTTTATAGCTGTCATGGGGGCATCAGGCTCAGGCAAGTCCACTTTAATGAATATACTCGGATGTCTCGACAGACCATCAAAAGGGAAATATTATCTGGAAGGCGTAGACGTTTCGGAATTTTCAAAAAATGAATTAGCCGACATTCGCAATAAAAAGCTGGGTTTTGTGTTTCAGAGTTTTAATCTTTTAAGTCGAACCACGGTATTAGAAAATATCGAACTTCCTCTCATCTATAGTAAGAAATTATCCAAGATAGACAGAGACAGGATCAATCAGATAATAGCAACTTTGGGTCTTATGGAATTTCAAAGGCATTATCCCAATCAATTATCGGGCGGACAGCAGCAACGCGTTGCTATTGCGCGGGCTATCGTCAGCAATCCCACCTTGCTCCTTGCCGACGAACCTACAGGAAACCTTGACAGCATTACCAGCACAGAAGTCATGAACGTGCTTAATGACCTCAACCATAACATGGGTATTACTATTGTGCTTGTCACCCATGAAAGTGATATAGCTAAACATGCCCGCAGGGTTGTAGTTCTCAAGGATGGCGAGGTATTAAGCGATACACCTTCCCAATCCCCTATATCCAGCAACTACCCGCCTTCTGCAACCTTCTCATACCGCTAAGACACGAAGAAGACACAGAAAAAAACATAAAATTTGTCAAGTCTTTCTCTCTCAGCCTTTCTTTTCGGTATTTCTACAAATCTCTTGCCTTACGTGTTCACATGATGGTATTCTTTTAACTTATGATGCATTCGGTTGCAATATATAATTAACATTATTTCTTTGCATTAAGGAAAATATTTGATATAGTTTCTCTCGAATGAAGAAAGAAATACTTAAACGCATCATACGTGATTTTCACCTTGGAACCCCACCAGGGCTTTTTGAGAGGGATATAGACGCCCCCTTGTCCTCAGGGAAAATCATATCTCTTATTGGCGCCAGGAGGAGCGGAAAGACATCACTCCTTTTCAATCTTATCGGGAAGCTGGAGAAAGAAGGTGTTGAGCGAAAGAAGGTTTTGTACCTGAATTTTGAGGATGAACGGTTGGATTTCAAGGCAGACGAACTTGACTTGATTTTGCAGTCTTACAGGGAGCTTTATCCCGATTTAGGCCTAAAAGAATGTTATCTCTTTTTTGATGAAATACAGAACGTTGAAAACTGGGAAAAGTTTATAAGAAGGATATACGATTCAGTAACAAAGAACATTTTCATAACAGGCTCTAACTCAAAGTTTTTGAGTACTGATATTGCAACCAGCCTTCGGGGAAGGACTTTGTCCTACGAAGTGTTTCCCCTTTCATTCAAGGAATATCTTCGGTTCAATAATGTCAGCATCGATCTTCACAGCTCTAAAGCGCTGGCAAAGATAAACAGCTTTCTCCTTAAATACCTTGATAACGGAGGGTTCCCTGAGGTCGTTCATTATGATGACAGCCTGCGTGACAAAATTTTACAGGAATATTTTAATGTAATGATATACCGAGACCTTGTGGAACGTTACGAGATTAAACATATCGCCGTATTGAAATTCTTTATAAAGAGGATACTCGCCTCTGCAACAAAACAGTTGTCTGTCAATACCATTTATAACGAATTAAAATCCTCCGGGTTTAAGATAGGGAAAAACCAGCTTTATGAGTACCTCGATGCCTGTCAGAGTATTTATCTTGCTTTTGTCTTAAAGAAATACACCCATAAATTGGTCAGCCGGGAGCTTGGTGAACGCAAGGTCTATTCCATTGATAACGGGCTACTCAACGCCGTCAGCTTTAAATTCTCTGAGGACAAAGGCAAGGCAATGGAGCAGGCCGTTTTCCTGGAACTGAAAAGGAAGGGGAAGGAGATATACTTTTACAAGGAACGATATGAGTGTGACTTCGTAGTAAAACAGGGTAATTCCATTTCAGAGATAATGCAGGTTGCGTATACCCTATCAGATGAAAAGACAAAGAAACGGGAAATAAGGGGAGTTGTTGATGCTTGCAAGACATTTGATAAGAAAAGCGGCATTATCATAACAAACGAGGCAATACAAGATTTTGAGGTAGATAAGATAAAAATACAGGTAGTACCTCTTTATCAGTGGTTGTTGTAAGAAATTTTAAGGAACTGACTATGCCAGCGCTTTTTAAAATAGCCTTACGCGCAATTCTGAGGAACAAGATGCGCTCCTCACTGACAATCCTCGGCATTGTCATCGGCGTAGGCGCTGTAATTACTATGGTAAGTATCGGGCAAGGCGCCAAGGTCATGGTCGAAAAACAACTTGAGAGTCTGGGCACAAACGTCCTCATTATTATCCCCATAAGCACAACACACACTGCAACCAGAGGGACGACTGGTACTATTACCCTAACGGCAGAAGATGCCTTTGCTATAGAAAAGGAATGCAGCGCCGTCAGTTATGTTTCGCCCGGCGTCAGGACAACCACCCAGGTTGTTTACGGCAACCTGAACTGGACAACTTCTGTATCCGGTGTGGGGGCTGACTATCCTATTATACGAAACTGGCCGATGGAATCCGGGAGATTTGTTAATCAACAGGACATAAATACTATGGCTAAGATTTGCGTACTGGGACAGACCGTTGTAGCCAACTTATTTGGCACGTTAGACCCCATAGACAAGTGGATTCGTGTAAACAACGTACCCTTCAAGGTCATCGGGGTATTAAGCGCTAAGGGAGAATCCCCCACCGGACAAGATCAGGACGATGTTGTTCTTATGCCTTATACAACAGTTCAGAGAAAGATTATGGGGGTAACGTACATCGGTGTAACACTCGCTTCTTCGGTCTCTGCCGAAGCGCGATTTGAGGCAATGGAACAAATCACCTCCCTGTTAAGACAACGCCACCGATTGAGACCCAACGAAGAGAACGATTTTACTGTCATCAGTCAGATCGAGTTTGCTTCAACTATCATGGAAACAAGCCATACCATGACCGTTCTCCTCGGAAGTATTGCTTCTGTATCCCTGATTGTCGGCGGCATCGGCATTATGAATATCATGCTGGTCTCTACCACCGAAAGGACAAGGGAGATCGGCATACGGATGGCAGTCGGCGCCAGGGAAAAGGATATCCTTTTCCAGTTCCTGACGGAAGCAACGGTTTTAAGCTCCATTGGCGGGGTAGTTGGAGTAATTTTAGGCGTTGTCCTGTCAAAAATGATTTCTTATTACGGAGAGTGGCCTTCATTACTATCCCCGCTGTCCGTTGCCGTTGCCTTTCTCTTTTCGAATATAGTCGGCATCTTTTTTGGTTACTATCCGGCACGAAAGGCGTCAAGGCTCAATCCGATTGATGCTCTTAGGTATGAATAGACAAAAGGACATCCCTTCAAAAAGCACGTATATCAGGCTGCTAGGTTATCTAAGGCCGTACTGGCATAAGTCTGTAATTATTCTCATACTCTCTGCCATCAGTGCGTATATAGCCGTTTTACCGACACAGATATTGGGCATTGCGGTGGATGAAATCAAGATAGCGGATAAATATTTGAAAAATACCCAAACCGAACTGCATAGCGAAACATCCACCATCAAAACGCATGCTTACGAACAAAAGAACTCTATTCCGCTTTCAAAACCTTTATTAACAGCCTCTCGCTATATTCATACCCATTGGTTTGAAAGTTATAACTCCACCATCGTCACGCTGCTTTTTCTTGCCGTGAGTTTTATTATTATACATGCTGCAAGCGGCGGTATTATGCTGGTTCACGGTTTCATTACCTCGGAATTGGGACAAAAACTTATTTACGATTTGCGGAATCAACTCTATGGCCACATCCAGCGACTCCCTCTCACCTACTTCGAAAATAATAAAACCGGCGACATTATGAGCCGTCTCATGAATGATGTCAATTCACTCGAGCAGGCAATTGTCGGCCCGATTATTACCTTTATTACCGACATGTTCAAATTTGGCTGGATAATCTACTTTTGCATAAAGCTCGACTGGCAGCTTACCTGTATTGCACTCATCGTTTGTCCCTTCATCTCCCTCTGCACCTATAACTTTGGGAAAAGGATCAGAAGAGTCTTTCGCTCTTTGAGGGACAAGACAGGAGAGCTTAATTCCCTGATTCAGGATAATATCTCAGGCATCAAGGTCATCGCAGGATTCGCAAAAGAAGCTGAAGAATTGGAACGTTTTCAGAAGAAGAACTATGAAAACTATAACCTCTACGTCCGGATATTACAACTGGTTTCTACCTTACGACCCGTTGTCGACTTTACTACCGAAATTGGGGCGGTAGTCGTTATCTGTTTAGGTGGATATAAGGTGCTGCAGGGACAACTTTCCGCCGGAACCTTTGTGATATTCTTCCCGTATCTCCAGATGATGTACGGTCCCATTACAGGTTTAACCCGCTTTTACAACCAGGTACAACGCGCCATTGCTTCAACCGAACGAGTCTTTGAAATATTAGATACACCTAGCGATTTAAAGGACACCCCCAATGCCATTGATTTACCGCCGGTACATGGAACTGTGGAATTCAGGCATGTCAACTTCATGTATAACCAGGGTATTGAAGTCCTAACGGACATTAATATAACTGCACGGCCAGGCCAGATGATTGCCCTTGTTGGTCCCAGCGGCAGTGGAAAAACCACCCTGACAAAACTAATCCCACGATTTTATGACCCCACAAAAGGGGATATCTTTATTGACGGCTATAATATCAAACATGTCAAACTCCACTCCCTCCGTAAGCAAATGGCAATGGTACTCCAGGAACCCTTTCTCTTCAATGACACTATAAAGGTAAACATTGCTTATGCCCGATCTAACGCATCGGATAAAGAAATTGAAAGCGCCGCCCATGCTGCCAATGCACATGATTTTATCGCAACGTTGCCGAATGGATATGACTCCATAATAGGAGAACGCGGTGTAAAGCTCTCCGGAGGGCAGAAACAGCGCATTGCTATTGCACGCGCTATCCTTGCCAATCCACGCATCCTCATCCTCGATGAAGCCACCTCCTCTGTGGATACAGAGACAGAACAACTCATCCAGAACGCCATTTACCGTTTGGTGAAAGACCGCACCACCTTCGTCATCGCGCATCGGCTGTCGACTATATTACATGCGGATTTGATCGTGGTGCTGGATAAGGGGCGGATCGTTGAAACAGGGATACATCATGAACTTCTTGCAAATGGAGGTCTGTATAAAAAACTATTTGAGATGCAGTTCGATACCCAGGAAAAAACAAAACCAGAAATCCTTGGGACAGAAATTGAAAAGGCAGAAGCCGCCGTTGCACAAGAACAAATTATTGATTTGAATGAGTCGCCACAACACCCCAAATGGTCATGAAAGACAAACAATGTATTTTTGTATTCCCCTCTAGAAAGAGGGGATTAAGGGGTGTGTACTCTCTTCTCAGAAAGAAGGGATAAAGAAGTATACATTACACACCCCCCGCCCCTCTTATTAGAGGGGAGTATTTTGAATTTCTATGTTTTGATATTTATTTTCTGCAATGGTATTTTCAAAAAGCTAAATTGATACCTCTTTTTTAATACCTGTCCCGATTAGTCCTTGCCCAACAGACAAGCAAATCTTTTCTTCCAGTCCTTATAATCGATCACATAATTGAACCCGCAAACCTTGCTTATGTTCCTGCCTTGCAACACCCGATCAATTTTGAATGCACATTCTCGCGTCTCTTTTTGCGGACCGAAGGGATTAAAGCTCATCCCCCCTTCCTTGAGGAATACATAGTCACAGATGAGAAGGACGTCCTCAAAAAGATAGAATGTGAACCCCGGAGTATGGCCTCCGGTATGGAAGGCTTCGATACCCCGTTCAATAAAATTCTCCTGGAAAGTCACGTCGAATGTGAAGGCACGGCAGATGCTATGGGCAGAGTCCAGCTTGTGTATTCGCACATCGGCATGAAAATAATCACGGTACTGATTGCTTGCGCCAAGAAAGTGGTGGTGGGTAAAGATGATGACATCTGCCGGCTTGAGGTTCCTGTCGAAGCATGAAGGGCAATCAATCCAGAATGTTTTCCCGTTTGTCTCGATACGATATGCGGCATGTTCAAAACCAAGGGCAGGAACGGAATTTAAGCGAGTAACCTTTTCGTTGACCGGAGTGCCTTTCACTATGAACCGCGCAGAGCATTCCTCCGAAGTTATGAATTTTTCTTTTGGGGCGCCACAGAAAGGACAGAAGTCGGGATGGTAGCCCACCATATTAAAACCACACACGGTGCAGACGTATTGTTCCTTTTCCACAATTCCCCCTTTCTGCTTTTTTGTAAAATTCAATACCTGCCAAAAAGAAAGGAAATGACTCCGCCTCAAACTGACCCAAGAAATTTCCTGTCGCAGGATTCTTTGTTTAACGCACTTTGATGCACGGTATGTGTAAAAGTGTCTCCTTTACGTCTTTCCATGCCTCTCTGGTTATATCCGGATACAAAAGTATCCAACTCAGTTATTAAACCCTGTTTTCTTTCTTTATCAAGAAAGGTTGCCTCGAATGAATTTTTTACCAGACGATATATGTCGTTGTGGTCCAGATTCAGCGCTTCCTGGACGGCCAGGAAATTCTCTGTTATATAACCGCCGAAATAAGCCGGGTCATCGGAATTCACGGTTACACAAAGTCCCATATCCAGCATGTGTTTTAAGTTGTGTTTTTTTATGGAATCAAAGACACGAAGCCTTACATTGGAAAGAGGGCAAACGGTTAATGGTACCCGCTCTTCTACCAGCTTTTTGACCAATTGCGTATCAGAAACACAGCGAACCCCATGATCAATGCGTGATACCTTGAGTTTTTCCAATGCCTGCCGGACATACTCTGCAGGACCTTCTTCACCGGCATGAGCAACAGTTACAAATCCTTCTTCCAGCGCCTTATCGAATACACGGGTAAACTTCTCCGGTGGATGACCTACCTCACACGAATCAAGCCCGACCCCTACAATCCACTCCTTGAATGATAGCGCCTGCTTCAGTGTATCCATCGCCGAATCTGCGCTGAGGTGCCGCAAAAAACACATAATAAGTTTCGAAGAGATACCAAGGAGTCGTTGCGCATCCACCAAAGCGCGGTGTATGCCGGTAATTATTGTTTCAAATGATATACCTCTGTTGGTATGGGTCTGCGGATCAAAAAATATTTCAGTATGCCGTACATTCTGGGCATGTGCCCTTTTCAGATATGCCCAGGCCATATCATAGAAGTCCCGCTCTTGCACCAGTACGCTGGCGCCTTCGTAGTAAACATCCAGAAATGACTTAAGATGGGTAAATTGATAGGCGCTGCGCACTTCTTTTATGGAATTAAAAGGAAATACCAGTTTATTCCGCTCTGCAATCTCATACATCAAATCAGGCTCTAATGATCCCTCAATATGGATATGAAGTTCTGCCTTTGGAATATCTCGAATGAACGTCTTTATCATGAGAGCCTCTTGTACCTCCCCATTAATTGTGTTTCTGCAAGAAGATGTCCTTCCATCGCTTTTTCTACCCGTTGCTTTGCTGCTTTTTCAGGAAGGTTCAATTCTGTATCCAGAGCATACAGTTTAAAAAAGTACCGATGCTCCCGATCTGGCGGGCATGGCCCCATGTAATTCAGATTACCTCCCGTCCCAATGCCATGAGTACCTTCCGGCTCTTCTCCTTCTTTAATTTCCCGCAAACTTGCGGGAATGTTAAAAACAACCCAATGGTCCCACATACCGTCTTTTCGAAGATACTTTGGAACATCCGGATCGTCCATAATCAAAACCAGGCTCTTTGCACCGGAAGGAACATCAGTTATCTTTAATGGAGGATTTATATTTTCTCCATCACACGTGTATTTAGCAGGTATCTTCCCTTCATGTTCAAAAGCAGAACTGGTCAATTTCATAAGTTTTGTCTCCTTTGAATAACCGGAATTTTGTGCCGTTACATTGTTAATGTAGCGCGAACTTCAGTTCGCATAGGATGTAAGCGAACTAAAGTTCGCGCTACAACTGTAACTTTGAAATTCTTGAACATTAAAATAGAAGTTGCCGGGCATATAAAATATTTGGGAATAGAAGCCTTTCTCTCTAACTTAGACATGGAGGTGTAACGCTGATTGGCAGGTATCAATCTCGGAAACAACGGGGTTTTGGTTTGTAATGTTTTTATGTATCTTTCAATATCATTGCATAGAGAGTGCACAGGAAACTACTTTTTTGCAGCAATCTTATCGTTAAGGGCTTGGAGGAATTTGTCTATATCCACATTGTGCATCTTGGTCGCCATATCAATGGTCGCTACCCTGCCCATAGTATTTCGCATAACGGGGTTAGCCATCTGACTGAATCCAAAGTCGAGGAATATTTGAAGCGTGTCCGGGAATTGGTCGACAATATCAAAGACCTTCGTATCTTTCGTGATCTCGGTTAATTTTTTGGTTACCGATGGTTTTGTCTCCTGTACAGCGTTCATGGTCTTCCACAGGTTATATCCGAAAATACCAAGTGCTGCCAACTCAAACCAGCCAGATGTTCCCAGCGTGCCGTAAAATATGGTCTTTCCGCTCGTACCAACCAATATCTGAGAAAAGACCCTTAAAAAACAGCCTGTATTCAATAGTATAAAGGTGATGTTTGATAACCTTATGCTGTACATGTTAATTCCTGTAAATGTCGGAATCATTTTAGAGGCATAACCAATAATCATCATCGTTATAAATCCCACAGTAATGGCATGATTAAACGAACCGTGAAATCTTCTTTGAACTTCTGTGCCGTGTCCCAAAAACGGCATAATAAGCAGAATGATGGCGCAGACAATAAGCCAGGCATAAGCGGTACGAATAGTTTTTGCGTAACTCCTGTCCATAACCACATCTTGCAGTTCCTTTGTGGATCGTTCGAAAATACGCAGTCCAAAGATAAACGTGAAGAGGGCAAAACCTATGGGAAATGCCACGGCCTGCGAAAGTCGAAGCGCTATGATATTTTTATCTGCCAGCATGTGTGTTATAAAATAAATCGGAATTGAAATATTCATAATCCAAAAGGTCAAGTTGACCGCCTTTTCCCTGACGGGCTTTATATCGAGAAAGGCATATACCGTCCTTATATTTATGGCAAAGATAAACATGAGTACAAAACCAAAGAGATAAAGATGCACATAAGGACTGAAAAACGACTTTGGTATCTCATACAGATCATGCTTGTACAAATAAAAGACCATTCCCAGATTCATGCATGTCGCAATGAGAAACCAGCAAATTCCCGCCTTGAAAAACTTATCAAAGATGCCGACCTTTTCCTTGCTCGCCAAAATGGTCCTTAAGATAATAAATGCAAACAGGAAAATCGAGATAATCTCAAAAATGGCGGACAGTGGAAGTAAAAACCTGAGGGTGCTATAAGGTAAGGGCTGTACAACAGTTCTTAGTGAAATGCCAACAATGGCAAATCCGTAACAGATATTCGCCAAATTCCTGTACCTGAGTTCGGTATTCTTTACCCTCGGAATGATGTACAGGGCAAAGCCCATAATGCAAAGTCCCACCCATCCATAAATCTGCGCATGTCCGTGCGCCTGAATAAGCACATAATAAATTGAATTAAAGTTTAATTTAACGGCGATATAACTGAGTATAATGGCGCCAAACGTCACACCTACGGTAAGCGTTAAAACGATTGCCGTTTTAACGAATTTCTCGTAAATCTTATCTTCTTCAAACTTTGGAATTTCAATATGTTCACCACCGCCCTTTTCGATAGCCTCGTTGAGTTCTTTCACAAGGGTGTCATAATCCACCTCGTGCGCCTTGGCAAAAAAGGCAATCGGTTCATTAGGCCCCCGAACACCACCGGCTATGACGAGATTGTACTTCTTGAATACTGCAAGTGTCTCCGGATGCGACTCTATAAGGTCTCTGATTATTGTATTTCTGTTAATTTCCATAAGATAGAATAAATCAAATTTTGACAAACCTTTCAAGGAAATTAAAAATTACTTTCA
>DBJWYX010000042.1:0-12730 GCA_052360825.1 Candidatus Wunengus sp. YC64 | reverse complement strand
AATCAACTGCCTGAAGAGGCAGGTCTTCATGGGAAAGATGGTGATCTATATCGAGCGGTATTCTTGGTTCTATCCTGCCGCTTAACTGCCGAATCAGGTAGTCATCGAACTCTTTTATTTCTTTCTTGCTTTTGCTCCTGTCTATTATAAGTCCGACTCTTACCGAGGCATCTACAAAAGGAATGACATCAAGAACTTTTCTTGCGATAAAATTATAAACCCTGTCTTTTTTCTGTGACAAGGAATCATATACACGTCTTTTGTTGAGGGTAAGGGCGTAAATCTCGAATGGTACAGACTCAATATACCTGTAAAAATATCTTTTGACCTTTATAGACTGTTTCGACCCTTTCAATTCAGTTCTTTTTTGTTTCTGGAATTTATTTTGAAGGGTTCTTTTTACAGCCTTAGCTATTTTCTTTCTATTTTCCGTGCCCTGCACCAGCATTACAGTAACAGTAAAATATTTCGAAGGTTTCTTCGCAAAGAAGTCAAAGCCCAGGTCTCCGCTTTCATCGAGGTACAGATATAACAATTATTCACTCCTTGATTCTATATCTCTTTTCTGTCTACTATTATATCTCGATAAGTAACAATGCTCTGAAAAACTTTATACGATTGATATTTCTTGGCAAATTCATCAAGTCCAGCATTTTCTTTCGCCTTATATCTTCTTTCACCCCAGATGCCCCATATCAAATCAAGCCCTTTATCCTGTAATACACTGTCTAACAAATCTTTTCTCAGATATATGAGTTCATGAAAGGTATGCAGGTCGTTCCGCCATTTCAGCGTGACTGACGCTTTTCGATCGCTCTTATCGTATAGGTTAAATGTCTGAGGTCTCGATGACAAAGCAAGTAACTCGCATAGTTCTCTTGAAAGAACATAAGCAGACAGCCCTGGATTCACGATATTTTTGTATTCGCTCCAATTCAATGTACTGATCGGAATTACAACTTTATATTTTTGTGTCTTTTGGACTATCTCTGTTTTGAAACGTTGAACTTTTCTCATCTGGATTTTATTCTCTTCGATGAAATTGTTCGCACCTTCTTCAGAGATTTTCTTGCTCCGATAATTATCGACGACTTCAAATAACTCTTTTAACTCACCGCCGCTAAGATTTCTTCCACCTTTGAGAAACTCCGTCTCTTCAAAGGACACCCGTTTCTTCTCTGTGCCCACAACAAAAGACAATTCAGTGTTCTCATTAAAGGGAAAAGTTGCACACCAGGGCACTTCACCGGCAAATGTGTAATAATAATTGGGAATTTCTGGCAACCATCTCCCACCCAAATCCTGCTTTTTTAAACGTTGAACCACGTCGGCAAAATCTTCCTTTTTCACAAACAGTCCGCGGGGAAAGATGAAGATATCTCTCTTGGAGTTCAAATCCTCCTGCTCGATAAAACCATCAAGAAGCACCCATGGGCCTTGTTCGTTTTGAATTTCTGCAAGCAGTAAATATTGAGTTATATCCGGCGTAGGTCCTTTCATAATCCAACGAGGCAAGCTCCTAACCTTTTTTCCTATGTAGTCAGTATTTATTATCTCGATGCTCTGAATTTCTTCCGGAAAGCATGGATCAATATCTACTGTGAATCTCTTGTGATTGTCAGTCTCCCAGTCCCGCCTAAGCAATCTTTTATCCATACGCAAACCCGCGATTTCACACCACGCTATCCAGCAATATTTCTTTCCGTACCTGTCTACCTTCCTGCTGTCTGCCCCAGGATCGAATCCATAATTATCGCGCCGTGCTATAACTTTGTCTATTTCACCAAAGTCTTTAAGAGAATATCCTAATTTATATATTCGCCACCACATATTGGATTTCACCTTGATATATTCAGGGTCATTGAAATCATAATTGTTTCTCTTAGGAAGCAAATAGCCAATGGTATAATTATTGAAATCGATCCCAAAGGGATAATTGCCACCTCTGTATTCGTCTTTATTCTTGTCCCCTGACTTGCCCCATCTTCTAATGCCGCCGTCTTTAAAAGGCGGTGTTATCCTTTTCCTCTCCTCTCCGGTTAGCAGATCGGAATTATGCAACAAGGCTATGTCTATGGTGTATCTGGCGTAATCCCTCGCCAAAATATGAGTTGTAGAGTATACGGCTTTTTTCTTGAACATCAGGTTATACAGCCCTTTCGCGAAGCCCAGCAAGGTTTTTGTACTAAAGCTCGGCTCATGCTGAAGAGCCATTGCCACACCATAAGAGGCGGCAAGCATTCTCTCTGGAACATACGGATCATTTATTTCTAGGGCTTCTGTCGTCAGAGCAAAGAGAGTTTCAGGAAATCTGCATCCGATGTAATAGATGGCGCGTGTAGCCCTATCACGAAGCGAACGATTTGTCGAAGTTAACGTCCATATCAAGATAGTTACATACATTTGAGCATATTCTTTTCCAATGGTCTGTGCTCTCGTCATCTCTATCCACGATAATATTCTATAAATGCTATTGCAATATCCCTGCTCTCTGAGAAATTTGGTCCAGAACAAATCCCTCTTATTCATCTTCATAGCCTTAAGGAATCTGTTCAGTTTTGCTGCGTTATATGGATGCTTTGGTTTCGCAGCTAAGGCGACTAATGTATCCATCATCCTGTTCTTGAAATGAGGGTGACCTAAGAGCCTGTTTACCCATTTGCTCGTTGAATCATTTATAGACGCAGGGTCACGCCATATCAACCCATTTATGAACGCCTCTACCAAAGCACCTGTTATATCCTCCTTATCAAGAAAGTCCAATAGTTCACCTTTGTTCTTGATGCGTGTCGGGAATTCAATCATTAAGGCCTCGACAATTCCCGATCTTGCATAGATCACCTTATCTTTTTTGAACAAGGCCACCAAAGTTGCCTCTTTATCGAATGACTCTTTGATCGTCTTTTCATCCGATGTGTTCAAGAAACTGCTGAGGAGATACCGGGCGATGATATGATCGCTAAACTTTTGGTAAGGAAATCTGACCGCTTGAATGGGTTCCTTTTGCCCCTGCATCCATTCAAGGGTGTCGTGCAACATGCCCTCCGAGATGAGCTTATTGATGAAATCATTGGCTTTCTTGATACTCAAGAGAGACTTTAGTTCGCTCTTGGGTAACCATTCTCTCTTACCCTCCGCCATCCTTTCCGCGATTTTCTTGAAGACATTATTCCAACAATAGCCACGAGACAAGCCAAAAGAGTTTTCAATATGCTTCCCCCGTTCTTTGACAAAGGATTCGAAGATATACGTCATGCCCTTTTGTCCCGATGCTATATCTTTGATCTGTTTGTGCTTCATCTTTACCGTTGCATCTTCAAGTGATTTGCAGAACAGTTTCAGAAATAATGGATTTGAGAATTCCGGTGTCAAAAGAGGCACTTCCGGTGTCGGTATCTTGTAGTAATTGAAAAATGCAGCCTGGGCATCGAGTTCAATCTCTCTGAAGCCAGGATGAGATAAAACGATTGCATCTGGTTTAGGCCTCTTCGGAATCGTTATCTTTTCAAAAGGCGTTCTGCAGCTTACAACGAGTCCCATGCCCCTAAAGGGTTGTATTTGTTTTATGAAGCCGTTAAGCGTCTTTCGCCATGCATCTTTATCACCTTCATTAATAGCATCAATAATTATTAGACAACGGGTTTTTATCTTGACTGCTTGCCGGTGTAGCTTATGAACGAGTTTATCAAAAGAAATATCTAAACCGAGAATCTTCATTATCTGCTTTCCCTGATCAGTAAACTGCTGAAAATGATGTCCGAGCAGGATAATTGTGGGATATCCATCTGTAATGCGTTTCTTTGCGATGTCGCAGAGAAAATGCGTTTTCCCGATTCCAGCCTCTCCAAGAAGTAACAGAAATGGGTTGTTAGCGAGGCTTACGTCCGGCCTATCACAAAAGGCTCTTATCTTGAGGACAATTTCTCCCAATTTTCTGAATGTATAGATAAGATGATTGATTGCCTCTGTCTTGTCTTTATCCTTATGCTTCTCAGCATCATGTTCCCGATATAGAACTGAGTCGATATTCCCAATGGCGTCTAAGCATTTCCTGACAATCAGCTTGATACCATCAATGTCTATACCATCATTGATCGCATGACTTTCAGAAGCAGCATTTATAAGGGTTTTAAGGTTCTCAATATCTTCACGGAATCCCTCCAAGCATTTCTTATTAATGCCGAGTCTCAGTTCTAATATTTTGGAGATTGAGTAATTAAGGTGATTTTCCTTTTCTAATTCTTCGACCAGAGTTTTAAGATATGCATAGAGTTTCTTGGTTCTCCCTAAAATATCAAAAGCAAATATCAATTCTTCGATTTCTAAGTTGGGTGCACCTTTTTCGCAGCCGGGGGTGTACTTTGGACCTGCTTCGTGAATGGCCTTATTCAAGGTCTCCTCACAAAACTCTTTCGTGATGACATGGTTAATATTACCCATCGCTCATTGCTTTCTTTGGTGTCACATACTCCTTGCCTTTTCAAGGCGGTTCTTAACAAGTACACAAACCCCACACCAATTTTAAAGCAAACTCTCCTCTATCCTCTTTTTCAATTGAGCAAATGCTCTTGACCTCAACATAAGATTGTAGTTTTTTTATTATAGCTTTTTGTCTCAATTTATCACATACACGAACCTCTCTCAATCCTATTTTCCTAAAATTCTATCAAAATTGTGCTTGATTTTAATGTTGTCTCTGATTCAAATTCAGTATAATATTCATTTATATGCAGAAAAAATTGACACTGGGATTCTTCTTTACACTCTTTCTCTTTACCACCCTTTTGCCGATTGTGTGGATGTTTGGAAACTCTATTTATGAAGAGGGAAGATTTTCATTCGTTTATTACAAAGACATTTTTTTGACACAGAAATACGGAAAGGTTATCTCCAACAGCCTTATTCTTGCCTCTATCACAACCATCGTATCTTCTTTTATTGGCGTCCCTGCGGGTTTTTTCCTGGCAAAAACGAATCTTCCTCTTAAAAAGTTATTCAAAATTTGTTTTTTTATACCCCTGATTATCCCCTCCTATATTATCGGTATTGCATGGGTGAGTCTTTTGGGAAAAACGGGATTTCTGAATAACGTTTTCTCACAGTATACGTTGCTCTCGCCTGAATCCGTGTCTGATTTTATCTACAGCACCTACGGCGCTTCATTTATCCTCTCAATAAACCTCTTCCCGGTTGTGATGTTAGTAACCGAATATGCCTTAAAAAGTGTAAACCCGCGGCTGGAAGAAAGCGGCCTGGTTGTGGGCAGTGTATTTCAGGTATTCCGGCAGATTACATTACCTTTAATCGCCCCTGCCATTCTCTCCGGCATGATGATTGTCTTTGTGCTGTCACTCTCCGAGTTTGGAGTGCCGTCATTGCTTCAGGTCAACGTCCTCACTACCCAGATATTTACTCAATTCAGCGCCTTTTATAATGAGAAGGCGGCCACAGCTATTGCCTTTCCACTCATAGTAATTACTTTTATTCTCATTATGCTGGAGAAAATCTATATGCGTGGAAAATCCTTTGAGATGTTGGGAAGAACTTCGTCAATTAGTACGACACAATACAACATCACGTGGCTCAATGTGGTTGGGATAACCTTTTGTACCTTTGTTTTGCTAGTATGCGTTATCATTCCCTTGAGCACACTCATTTTTAATACAAAGACAATTTCTGCATATCACAATGCCATCCTTCTGGCCAAGGATGGTATTACGAACAGCGTTTTGTTTGGGTCTATCGGAGCAACCTTTCTCACCTTTATAGGTTTCTTTCTGGGCTACCTTTCTGAAAATATTCGCTCCAAATTGAGAAGCAGTATAGCAGCATTTATCTGGATATTCTTTGCCGTACCTGCCACGGTATCGGGTATTGGCCTTATCAAATTATGGAATAGACCAGAGGGTTTGTTTCAATTTACCTACGGTTCTCTATGGATCGTAATCCTTGGATATGTAATAAGGTTTTTACCGTTATCCAGCCGTATCATGGCGAATTATCTCAAGCAAATCCCACATTCCATGGAGGAGGCTGGTACAGTAACTGGAACTTCGTGGTTTCGAATTTTAGGTAAAATTTTATTACCTTTGCAGGGTTATGGATTAATAGCTACCTGGTTGATTTGCTTTATGTTCTGCGTTGGAGAATTAGGCACAACGATACTGGTTTATCCACCCGGACACGAAACGCTTCCTATCGCTCTGTTTACCGTGATGGCAAACAGCCCAACGGACGTCGTTTCTGCGCTTTCTATCATAATTGTAGTGATGACCTTGTTACCTGTGGGAGTTTTTCTTGCCGTTTCAAAATACCTGACACCGCAATATAATATTACCTTGTAAAAACTTGTTTTTGAGCAAGTATTTAGAAATAGTGACTGTGACGAATGACGAGTGACGAGAGAAGCGTCACTCATCACCTGCCACTCGCCACTTGAGCTCATTTTTTACTATGTTTGGTTGCGGCTGTGCTGCGCTAGGAGTTAACGTGAACGCCCTTGAAGTAAAACAATTAATCAAGTGCTTTAATAAAAAAGAGGTTGTAAAAGGCTTCTCTTTCGGTGTCGAACAGGGGCAACTCCTGGCGTTATTAGGACCTTCCGGATGCGGCAAAACAACGACCCTGAGGATGATCGCCGGTCTTGAAACACCGGACGATGGGGAAATATGGATAGAAGGCGCTCTAGCAAGCCGTGGGCGAAAAGTGGCGATTTCTCAAAAACAGCGGCATATTGGAATGGTATTTCAAGATCTTGCGCTCTGGCCTCACATGACGGTATATGAAAATATTGAATTTGGATTAAAGGCAAATGGCCTTACAAGAGATGAAAGACGAAAAAAGATTGAGACCGTTTTGCATAAGGTCAATATGCAAAATTATGCCAGTGAGTACCCTGCAAGACTTTCGGGCGGACAGCAACAGTTGATCGCTATAGCACGGGCAATCGTTACGGAACCCAGGTTGTTACTTATGGACGAACCGTTATCGAACATCGATGTAAAACTACGCGAGGATATTCGGCAAGAAATCAGACGCATCCAACAAGAGACACAGATTACAACTGTTTACGTAACCCATGACCAGGAAGACGCCTTTCTTTTGGCTGACAAGATAGCCGTTATGAATGCCGGGATGCTGGAACAGATAGGCATCCCTGAAGAAATTTACTCATCTCCAACATCACTTTTTGTAGCCAGTTTCGTTGGAGAAGCAAATATTATGCAGGTAAGAATAGCTGGGAAAGACAGGGTATTGACACCATGGGGAGAATTAGTATGTAACACAAAAGGCCGGGATGAGAAAAACGCTTACCTCTTTTTTAGACCTCATCAAATAAAAGTTGCGGATGGCGGCCATTGTCATGGCACAATAATCAACCGGGACTTTGTCGCGGGAGTGTACAAGTATCGAGTCTCAACTTCAGGCGTTGAATTCAAATTACAAGATCAAACGAAGCATGATATAGGTAAATTTATAAAGTTCTCCATCAGAAAAATGGATATACTATTCTTTTAACCAAAAAAAGGGTTGTGTTGTTTTTCCTCACCGATAGTGGTAAATGTACCATGCCCCGGATAAACGATAACATGGTCTTCCAGGGTAAACAAGCGGGTTTTTATCGAGCTAATTAGTTTAGTGTAAGAACCACCGTAGAGGTCTGTCCTCCCAATAGAACCGGCAAAGAGCGTGTCCCCAACAAATACGGCATCATTGATGAGAAAACATATACTACCGGGGGAATGCCCTGGTGTATGTACGATGCGTATAGTCTCGTCGCCGACAAAAATTTCCTCGTCATCTGCAAGTTCCCTGTCGACCCGAGGTACGGGGATGACAGATAGTCCAAAGGCATCTGTTTGATCATTCAAATAATTAAGAAGCGGAATGTCTTCCCGATGAAGCAAGAACTTTGCGCCTGTCAAATCCTGCAAAAGTTTCACTCCCCCTAAATGATCGAAATGGGCGTGGGTATTTATAATGAATTGTATGGTAAGGTTGTGTTTCTTTATGAGATTCAGGATCTCTTCCGGATTGCCGCCGGCATCAATAACTATAGCAGTGTTATCTTTTTTAGAACCAACAATGTAGCAATTTACTGCTAAAGGACCGACAGTCAGCGTCTCAAAAATTATCTCGGGTAATAACATTAGCTGGCAAACTCAACCCTGCTGTAATAGGGAAGGGCTCTTTTATTAAAAGTCTCGGCTTCCGCTGTTTTCTTTATTTCTATAGTCTCTCGTGCAAAGGTACTATGGCAACTCTTACAGCACCATAATTCATGATCTTTAAATAGTCCGCTTTGCCTTTGCAGGCCGATAAGAACGAAACTATTCCCTCTGCAATGAGGACATACAAATTCACCTTGTTTCGCGTCTTCTTCAATAACCATAACTGTCTCTCCACATTAAAAATTCAATTACCAGGATTCTTAACGCCATAGAGTATTTACCTTTTGCTGAAAAACAATAACAATTTAATATAAAGAGGAGAGTCACGCACCATATTCTAACGGAGAACGTTAGAGGGGCTTTGTGCGCACGGAACACCCCTGTATTTCCTAAAGTTAATTGTTATTTATAACGTATTTACTTTTACAAGGATCCCTTTTCCCATGATGACGAGTTTTCAGGTTTACGGACGCCTTTACTTCACTGCAGCACTCGTCACATTCATAAGGGTATTCATGGCAATTTGAGCAATCATTTTTAAAGTGTTTTTTCATGATGGCTTTTCTCCTTTTTGCTATTGTCTAAAGATATACTTGTTTCGTTTATAATATTCATTTGAATGTCCACATTCGAGAAACATGCTATAATTCATGTTTTTTATCCATGTCTCGAATTCCTGAAGTTTTTTATTCAGGACATAGGTACAAGGATATGCCTCTTGATTCGTAGTATTTTCGTTTTTCATAACAATAATTAGCAAAAATATGTTTCCATGATTAAGTATTTACTATAAAATTGACACAATAAATGATTTTTACAACTGCTTTTTGCTTTTTTAAAACCACTATTATTATCGGCTTTTTATTGAGAAAATTTAGGGGTTTTTTCCTGAATACAAATCCGGAAATTCTATGAACTTCATTCCACGACAACACTTAGAAATTGATAATTATATAAAATTTGTAGATGAAATCCTCCACAAGTGCGACAAGGGAATCGAGTATTGCAAGATTTGCCCCAATGAGTTTGTGTGTACAGAATTAGAAAAGGATGACTTTGGCTTAAACAATTCAACCATATCGGAGGTATTGACTGCCATCCAATATGCCCTGAGCAAGGTACCTGGCTATCTAAACCTCGAAAAAAGGAATGATCTCAGAGTGCATATCAAAAACTACATTAACGAATCGCCTGTCCATGAAAGAAGGATTTGGGAAGACAGCATTCTAGACTTATTGCTCGATGACAAGCTTGCCAATCCTTCATATAAACCAAGGATCAAAATAGGTGAGGTCAGAACACTTCTCACGTATAACCCGAAGATTAGCTTTTCTACTTATCTGAAGTGTTTATACTTAGAAAATAAAGATACCCTAACGAACATCACCTTCAATTTACCTCCTGAAATTACCTCAAACTGCACAAAGATTGTGAACCAATATATTCAGGCTAAACACTTAGATATCTCCATACCACCAGGAACGGATTATATAAAATATTGCCTTGAAAAGAATGTACCTGAAATAATCCGAAGGTGCGATTTAAACGAAACAGGACTTGCGGCTGCATTATGCTACTATGCTGTGTTTACCAAGTCACCGATTCCCGAAAACATTGCGATAACAGGTGGATTGGACAGTCAGGGGAGAACACTTCCGGCAGATTCCCTGGACGGCAAAATAGAAACGGTTTTAAGGGAATTACATTTTATAGACAGGATCATCATCCCAAAAGGTTCTCTCTTTAATGTCTATATCCCTGAAAACGTAAAAATAATTGAAGTGAGTAATCTTGAACAAACGATAGATATTGTATTTAAAAATGACTTCTTAATTTGACCTAAAATACTTTTTCATCTCACCTCTGCTGAGGCAAGCTAATTCCTGTACTAGATTGTAAACCACTTTCTTTAGGGGTTGTGGTTTCGATCCACTGAAAGAGCTTTTTCTTCAACTCCTTTGCTACCTCTGGATGGTTTTCAAAAATATTCCTCTCTTCCTTAGGGTCGTTATTCAGATTATACAATTCATATTTACCATCGCCTAATCCTCCCCTGCCCACATTACTCACGGGCATACTTGTGTAAATGAGCTTCCACTCATTCGTCCTGACACAGCGGAGTCTGACATCTTCCATCTCTTTTGTGCTCTGAAACCCACCCAGAATCGTTTCACAAAAAACAGGCCGTAAATTATTCGCAGGTTTCCCCTGTATTGAAGGTAGCAGAGAATATCCCTGTAATCCTTCAAAAGGCGGTATTCCTAACATATCTAGTATGGTTGGCATGATATCTATTTGCTGCACCAGTTCGCCTGCGACCCCGTGTTTAATTTTTTTTGGCCACCAGATTATCAATGGTATGTGAATAATTTCATCATACAATTTCGCATTCAATGATGTGGATGCATGACCAATAAAACCGTGTTCAAACAATTCTTCTCCATGGTCGGAAGTTATGATGATTAGTGTATTATCCAATATGCTCCATTGCTTCATCCTTTCCATCAGTTGTTTCATGTAATCATCCAATTGTCGTACTTGTCCATCGTAAAGAGCAACTACAACCTTTCTCTCTGTACTATTAAAACTAACAGAACCATTCTTAATAACACTTTTCGCTTTTACCAGAGTAACAGCCTCGGTTTCAGCAGACACACCGCTAAAAATATCTTCCTGAAAGATTTTATCATAAGGATTTTGCGGATTGTACGGCAAATGCAACCCATGATAGTGATACCATATAAAAAATCTCTGGTCTTTGTATGCCTCTAGCAATTTCAGCAAATCTTCTCCTTCTTCACCAGAAAACCGCTCTTTATCGACCACATCGAAACCCAGATGCCAGTAATTTTGAATATCGACAAATTTTGGCAACACAGGCGCTACATATCCATTTTCCTTCAAAACTCTGGGCAAGGTCAAAACATCGTCTTTTGGAGTTCTGTCCTTTGCATCAACGCCATGAGTTGGTGGATACAATGATGTAAATATGGAAATCATTCCTGGTGTGGTCCACGCTGATTGGGAGAAGGCCTGGGTAAACAGCACCCCTTCTGAGGCTATCTTATCAATATTCGGTGTAGTGTTACGGCTATAACCGTAACAACCAAAGTGGTCTGGACGGCAGGCGTCAACCGTAAAAAGTAGTATGTTGGGCAGGTCTTCTTTTGCTTCTGTTCTACTTTCAAAACCAAAGAGAAGTATCAGAAAATACATAACAATGAACAGTTGTTTCTGCGCACTCATTTAATTATTGGAGTATGAATTGTAATGTTTGGTCTTAATACAAAAATAATAAAAAGTTCACCCATTCCGCTGGAAAGCCAATTCATAAAGATATCCCTTGTATCGAAGACCCGCATCGGTAAAATACCCTGGATAAATTCATCAGTAGCGCCTAACAGAAATGCTAACATGATCGTATAGAGATATATTCTATTCCCTTTTGCGTGCAGTTTAAGGGCCCAAAATACAATAACACTTAAGGTTCCATATAATAACAGGTGGAATCTTTCTGCACCGGCGACACACATATATTTCAGTAATGCGAGACAGGCGCCGGATATTACAAAAAAGGCTATATACACAGAAAATTTCTTAACCTGTTTTTGAAATATCAGGTAGATTAAAAAATAAGTCCCCAGTACACAAACAAAAAACAATCCGAGATAGTTTAGGCTACTACCCCAATGGTTCAATACAAATCTCCAGAATGCTGTGCCAAAGGGTAAAAAGGCATAGATCGACCCCGTATAGATAGCAACAATCCCCCATCGCCATTCCAGGGACACCTTCTTTATAAAACCGTAATTAATGGATATGGCCATTTTTTAATTCACCACACTCCCACGGATATTTGGTTTTAATACAAAGGCAATAAAGAGTTCTGCCATCCCAGCGGAAAACCAGTTCATAAGGATATCCTTTACATCAAAAACCCGCATCGGTAGAAGCCCCTGAATAGACTCATCAATTAACCCCAATAAAAATACCAGAATGGTAGTGTAAAAATATACCCTCGTCTTCTTTACGTCGTTTTTAAAGGCCCAAAAGATTATACAACCCAAAATACCATATATCAGGGGATGAAACCTTTCGGGTCCTGTAGAACACATATATTTCAATATGGCAATACATGCAAAGGATATCAAAAAAAAGGCCATATACACTGCGGGATCTCTAACCTCTTTCTGAAAAATTAAGTGTACGAGAAAATACGCCCCCAGTACGCATATAAGAAACCAGCCCAGATAATTAATACTGTCACCCCATTGTCTTAATACAACTTTCCAAAACCTTGGCCCAAACGGTAAAGATACATAGATTGCCGAAGTGTAAATAGCGACGATCCACCAGCGCCATTCCTGGGATATTTTTGTTATAAAGCCATGGTTAAAGTCGAGAGCCATGTTACAATTGCTATCAAAGTCTGAATAATTCTTGTTTTCTCTTCGTTCTCCGTGTACTCTGCGGTGAACTATTACGATTTTAGATTGTGGATTTCGGATTTGATGGTATCTAATCCGCACTCTGCAATCCGAAATTCAAAATTTTTTAAT
>DBJWYX010000041.1:0-12759 GCA_052360825.1 Candidatus Wunengus sp. YC64 | reverse complement strand
AAATACCAAATACATAGCCCCAACGGGGCGGCAGAAATTGAGGAATCGTTATGGCCGGAACATATACATTTCTTTCACCCCTTCGGGGCTAAATTTGTGTTGTTCTTTTACTCTCAGGGGGCTTCACCCCCTGCTATATGCTAACAGCCCTTCGGGCTTGGAAAAGGTATAATTTAAATGAAAATTGCTTTACTGTCACCTGGTAGTTGGTGGACACACCCGAAATATTACGAGCCGTGGGAAACGGTTGTTTCCCTCTTATACGAAGGGCTGGTTAAACGGGGAGTGGACGTTACACTTTTTACCGGTAACAATTCAAAAACAAAAGGAAAATCCGACTGCTTGTTTGAAAATGCCGGGGAATTTGACCTGATCCATAATTATTTTGATTTCATACCTCTTTCTTACAGCCGTTTGATCTTTACTCCTATGGTTTCTACAATCTGCAGCCTCCCTTCACCGGGCATCGTATCGGTATTCAGGGAATACGGTGATCGAAGTTATTATGTCTCAATCAGCGACGCCGACCGGAATCCTTCTCTCAATTATATTTCAACGGTTTATCATGGGATTGACGTGAAATCCTTTACGTTCAGTGAATCGAAAGGAAGCTACCTTGTATGTTTTGGCAGTATTCACCCGGATAACGGGACGGAGGAGGCAATTGAGATTGCCCGGAAATTTGGCATGAAAATCGTCCTTGCCGGAACCATTCAGGATAGGGATTATTTTGACAAGAAAGTGACTCCTTATCTGGATAATAATCGTGCTGCCTACCATGAAACGGTGGATCAGCCTTCTCGGAATGAGTTACTGGGCGGCGCTTATGCCCTTCTGCATCCGATCCATTCTGTGGAACCTTTTGACCTGAGTATTGTTGAGTCCATGGCCTGCGGGACGCCTGTGGTGGCTTTCCCGAGTGGCATCATAGCCGAGTTTGTCAGAGATTGTGAAACCGGGTATTTGGCCGATGGTGTTGAAGAGGCACTGAAGAAATTGAAACAGATTCCCGGTATTGACCGAAGCCGGTGCAGACAATGGGTTGAGGAGCGCTTTGACAAGGCGATCATGGTAAATAATTACCTATCAGTGTATGAGAAGGTATTAGAGTTGGAAAGGCATCGGGCGCGGCACGCCAAGCCTCCCTGGGGGAGATGGGAGGTGTTATTGGAAGAGCCAACGTACAAGGTGAAAAGGGTCACTGTTTTGCCGGGAAAACGGCTCAGTTACCAGAAACACTCCAATCGGAATGAGCACTGGAGCGTCATCAGTGGCAAAGCGCTGGTAACCATAAATGGAAAAGATACCCTGCTGGAAGCAGGACAGGCCATCGATATTCCCAGAGAGGCAGCCCATCGCGTTTCCAATCCAGGGCATTCCCCCCTTGTATTTATTGAAATTCAGCGTGGCAGCTATTTAGGGGAAGATGATATTATCAGGCTGGAGGACGACTATGGTCGTTCATAATAATATAGTAAACATGTTTTGGTTCAGGCTGCAAGCCTGAACCCGCAGGAAGGAAACGTGATAAATATGGTTACATGCAAATGTCATTGCGAGGGCGATAGCCCGAAGCAATCTCAAAGGTTTGGATTGCTTCGCTTCGCTCGCAATGACAACTTTCTGAACCGCCGAATGGGTCATTCGCCTGTTTCCGCGAGTACGCTGTGCACCGTTCTGCTCAGTTCTTCGATGCGATATGGCTTGGCGATAACGCCTTTGAAATTATAGTTCGTATAATCGGACATCACCGCGTCGTCAGAATAACCGCTCGAAACGATTGCCTTGACATGAGGGTCTATCTCAAGCAGTTTCTGCATTGTCTCCCTTCCCCCCATCCCGCCTGGAATGGTCAGGTCGATGATAACCACGTCGAACGGCCGTCCTGAGTTTTTTGACTTCTTGTATAGCTCGATTGCTTCGCTGCCATCCCTGGCAAAATCCACTTCGTATCCCAGTTTTGTTAACATTTTTCCGGCAACATCTCTAACGATATCATCGTCATCCATTACCAGAATCTTTTCCTTCCCGGAAACGAGTTTTTCTTCAACCGCCTCCACCCGATCGATTTCTTTTTTCGAAGCGGGGAGATGGATATAAAATGTTGTCCCCGCTCCTGCGGCAGATTCTGCCATAATATATCCCGCGTGGTTTTTTATTATAGAGTAAGCGGTTGCAAGTCCAAGTCCGCTGCCTTCCTCTTTCGTCGTAAAATAGGGATCAAATATCTTAGGAAGATGCTCTTCCGGTATGCCAACGCCGGTGTCTTTTACGGTTATTTTTACGTATTTTCCGTTTTTTATGAAGGGGTTATTTTCAGCGCTGAGAGCAAAATTTTCGGCAGATACCTGAATGGTCCCCCCGTCTGGCATGGCCTGTTTTGCATTGATAATTAAATTATGAATAACCTGGGCTATCTGTCCTTCATCAACCTCAACAGGCCAGAGGCCCTTCGCTATAGCAAAGTCGCATTTGACATTAGAGCCGCTCAGGACAAGGGTGGCTGAATCTCTGAGCAATTTGGCGATAGAGACGGTTTTTTTGACAGGCGCCCCACCCTTGGCAAAGGTTAATAATTGCTGAGTCAGGTCTTTTGCCATTAAAGATGTATTTTCAAGGTCAGTCATTATCTTATGAAGCTCGTCTCCGGGGTTTACGAATGTCCTGGCAATGGAGGCATTCCCCAGGATTCCGGTCAGCAGGTTGTTAAAGTCATGGGCAATGCCGCCGGCAAGGGTGCTCAGCGATTTGAGCTTACAGGTTCTGATAAATTCCTCATCCCGCTTCTTGCGTTCGGTAATATCGCGGACAATGGTGATGACAGCAGGTTGGCCATGCCAGAGCGTCCTGGAGATGGTCATTTCTACCGGTATTGCGGCTCCGTTCTTTTGGCTGATGGTAATCTCGCAGTGATTAGGGCAGGGCATCCCTTCGAGTATTTGACTGTAGAGCTTTATCTCATCAGGAAATGTGTCAGGCGCTATATAATCTCTCATGCTTTTCTTGAGCAGTTCCTCAACACTCCAGCCTGTCATTACGGCAATTCTCCGGTTGGCATAGACGGTGTCTCCGCCGCTTCCCGCAGTAATCAAAATGCCGTCGTTGGCATTATCGGCGAGAGCCCTGAAGTTTGCCTCCGATGCCTGGAGTTGTTCTGTCCTTTCTACTACCCGATTTTCGAGTTGTTCGTTCAGCAAGTGCAGTTCGCGGTGCATAAGAACCAGGTCCTGGTTTTGTTGAACTGCATTTTCATATGTGGAAAGGAGGAAGTTTAAAATTTGCCGGCGGCCGGAGGTTATTACATACCGCTCTCCTGCAAATTTGACTTCCAGTTCTTTTGTATCCACCCCCTCCTCCTGCCTTGAGACAGTAAGGAGCGCCTCAATTTTGGAAATGAGGTACTTGTCATCGTATGGCTTGGTAAAATAGCCGTCTGCAACTACAGATGCCTTGCGACTGGCGTCCTTCCTGTCCGTTAATGCCGTTACGAAGATGATGGGAATATTCTTAACGTCTTTGTCTTTTTTGATTTTTTCCGCCAGCTCATAGCCGTCCATTACAGGCATAACAATATCGCTTATAATAATCGTCGGCCTGAATTTCTTTGCGACTTCAAATCCTTCCTTGCCATTAGCAGCAACCATTACTGCGTAGCCCTTTTCTTCCAGCAGGTACTTGATCTGTTCAGCCTGCGTTGGACTGTCCTCAACGACCAGGATCGTGACCAATTTGCTTGCCGAGTCCTGCTTTGTTTTTAAAGCGAGGGTGGCGTGGATACGCGCCAGAAGAAATTCCTCATTATATGGTTTTACGATAAAGTCGTCAGCCCCGCACGCAAGGCCCTTGACTATCTCCCTGGGGTCGGAAAGCTGGGTCAGGAGGATAACGGCAATGTCTTTGAGCTTGTCATCCGACTTTAACAATTTGCAGAACTGATAGCCGTCTATCTCAGGCATCAGGATATCACTGATAACTATCACCGGCTTCTGTTCTTTCAGGATGAAGAGGGCTTCTCTGACGCTGTAAGCAATCACAATCCTATACCCAAGCTGCTTCAGGAGTACCTGCAGTTGTTTTGCCTGCGTCTGGCTGTCTTCAACTACTAAAATATAACCTTCGCCCTTCATGGTACATCTCCTTTTTTAACCCGATCCTTTAAAAATTGGCAGAAGCCTTCCATTTCTTTTATAAACTTTTCCAATACAGGCTCAAAATGGACAGATAGAGCTTCTAATCTTTTCTCATCCAGCTCAAAACCATAAACCTGTCTTACTACATGTCTAAAACCCAGAAACATTAAAAGGCTGCCATGTAATTCCCTTGAGATTACAGGAGGTCTTTCGCCTATATTTAGGCTCATATCCAGCAACAATCTTTTATGCCAGTCTTCGCCCTTCGGAGTTCCTCCATTTAATTCCTCAGCTATTATCTTAAATATCCTCTCAACACCCATATAAAAATCCGCCAGAAAAGACGCCTTTGTCCTTAAAAGGTATCTATCTAAAAAGGGATATTTCTCAAGGAAATTTTTATATTCATTACTCAAAACTATTATACTGCCTGTCTCTTCCTTTATTTCGGAGATAATCCTTTCTATAGTTAATTCATCGCTCATTATACAAGACCTCCCCGTTCTCAATATACCCTTTCATCCTTTCCGTAGCATCCTCCATAGGAATGAGGTCTACATTGAACTCTCCTGCACTTATCAATAATTCACCAAGGGCCTGGAAATAAAGACTGCCTTCGAGTCCTTTGACGCAGAGGTCAATGTCAGAATGAAAATGAAACCTATCTTTATTCAAACAGGAACCTATGAGAACAATCTTTTTTACATGGTATTTTTCTACCAAAATTCTAATGAGTCCTTCCATAAGAGCCCTGGCTCTGATATACCTTCTTTCTCTTTGCCTATTAATACCGCTTAAAAGACTTTCCATATTTTATCCGTAAACATCTCTATAAACTTACCTTCATAATATTATCCTTACACCCTCCATTCGTCAAGCTTTTAAGCGCCGGCGCCATCTTATGGGGAGGAAGCACGTATATCGCTGCGTCAAGTTTTAATGCTTCTCCCGGCATTCCATAAACAACCGAACTTTCTTCATCCTGAACAATGGTTATTGCCCCTTTTTCCTTCATCATCTTTAGTTCCTCAGCACCGTCTTTTCCCATGCCGGTAAGGAGTACACCGATCATATTTTCTCTAAAGACGTTCGCAGCGGAACGGAAGAGATAAGAGACCGAGGGACGAATGCCGTATTCCGGTTTATCCTTGTTGAGCACAATTCGGTTACCTCGTATTTCCATATGGAAATTGTCAGGTGCGAAGTACACATGCCCCGGCAGGGGGCGATCCCCGTAAGCGGCTATATGGATTGGAAGGGGTGTCGTCTGCCCAAGCCATGCCACCATGCCTTCGAGAAAGCCTTTTGCGATGTGCTGAACGACAAGTATCGGAACGGGGAATTCCCGTAGAAGGCCTGAGAGGATTGTTTGAAGCACAGGCGGTCCTCCGGTGGATGCGCCGATAACAACGGCTTTAATATTGTTTGGTGTTTGCCCCGATACTACTGCAGGTGTGACAATACCGGTTGTCCCTGGAAATCGCGATTTAGTCCATCGCTTCACCACCTTCACTTCAGACATCAGCTTCACCGTCTGGACAAGTGTTTTTGCTGTGTTATCATAGTCTGCATGTCCTTCACCCGATGGTTTTTCGACGATAGCGATTGCCCCGGCCTCCATAGCGCGGAATGACTTGTCAACGTTGTTGCGGTCGTAGCTTGCACTCACAATAACAATGGGGGTAGGATTTGTTTCCATGATCTTCCGGGTTGCCTCGAGTCCGTTCATGACGGGCATATTGATGTCCATAGTGATTACGTCTGGTTTTTGTTTCTGGACAAATTTCAACGATTCCTCGCCGTTTTCCGCCATTCCCACAACACGGATGCTTCCATCTTCTTCAAGGATATTTTTCAAGTGCTGGCGGACAACCGCCGAATCTTCGACTATGAGGACTTTAATCACTTATTTCTCCACGAGTACATTTGATAGAAGCCAGAGGCAAGAAGTTAGAAGCCAGAGGCAAGAAACAAGAGTTAACGAAAATTCCAGTTTTCATCTCTTGCTTCTTGCTTCTTGCTTCTAACCCCTTACACTTACTTCATTGTACGTCTTCCAATTCTCAAACAATCCGTGCAACATTTTACCAAGTTCTTCATATCTACTTACGAGGCCGTCATGTTTATCTACTGCAATATACTTGCAATCAAAGCCGAAATCCAGCCACAACTTAGTTTCATCACATGAACCAATTGAATCAATCAGGTGTCGTTTGAAAACATTTTCATAACGTCTCTTTGCCCATCCTTCGACAATATTTGCAGTCACAGACCTTGATGCTCTCCGCACCTGGTCAATCAACGAATACAGTTCTTCTTTCGGAAACTCTTTTGTGAGCCAAAATATCTCCATTGCGAGTGAATACGATAGCTGGAATACATTGAGATCCTTATATGATTGAATCATTGTTTCTCTCCTTTATATTAAGAAGCAAGTAGCCTGATGCAAGAAGCAAGATGTAAGATGCAAGAGGTCTTGCTTCTAACTTCTTGCCTCTTGCTTCTTCAAATCAATCTTCTCACAACCTCCAGCAGATTGCTCTGGTTAAAGCTGCTCTTGACGATATAGGCATTGGCGCCGACGTCTATGCCCCGCTCACGATCTTCCCGCGCCTCAAGGGCTGTTACCAATACGACAGGCAACTCTGCAAGCTTTTTGTCGCTCCGAATTTTCGAGGTAAGATCAAAACCGTTCATCCTCGGCATTTCAATATCCGATACGACCAGGTCGAAATGTTCCGTCTTCAGCGTTGTAATTGCATCAATGCCGTCAACAGCGGTCTTGACGTCATACCCTGCCGACTCCAGAATGTTTTTCAGGAGAATCCTTGAAGTAATGGAGTCTTCAACAACCAGGATGGATTTCCGTTTTGCTTCTGCCTTTTCTGCCGCAACGGCTGGCATTGCCGGAGCGCCTGCGGCTTTTACGGCCGATCGTATCAAATCAGGGACGTTCAGTATAGGCACAGGCTTGCCCGTTCCCAGAATCGCAGCGCCGGCGATATTCCGTACCCTGGCGAGTTGCCTGCCGAGGTTTTTGACCAGTATCTCCTGCTCGTCCAGAATCTTGTCTATTCCGAACGCAATGCGTTTTCCAGAAACACTGAGAAGTAAGACCGTTGTAGAATCCGTCTGTTCATCCCTCTTTTTTTTATAGGGCAACTCCAGAATGCGGCCAAGACGAGCGAAGGAAACCGGGCGATTGTTGACCGTTATGGTTTCCCTGTTTTCAACAGTCTTGATTTCGTCATTCCTGATTTTTATCGTTTTCTCCACGTTAGTCGTTGGTATAAGAAAGACCCGGTCAGATACCAGGACTGAAATCCCCCGAAAAGTAGCGACGGTAAGTGGAAGAAGGATACGAAATGTTGTGCCGGTATAGGGGGCAGTTTTTACTGATATGCTGCCGCCAAGGTTTTCAACCTTTTCCTGGACGATGGCAAGGCCCAATCCCCTGCCTGAGATGTCAGTTATCATCGGACTCGTGGAAATGCCCGAGTGAAAAATAAGATAGAGCGCTTCCCGTTCAGTGAGATTATCCGCCTCCATTTGAGATAGTATTCTCTCTTTTACCGCCGCTTCTTTAACCTTTGAGACATCAATCCCCGCCCCATCATCCAAAACGAGTATTTCGACCTTGTTTCCGTCCAGGTGAGTGATGCTCATGGTAATCGCCCCCCGCCGGGGCTTCTTGTATGATGCCCTTGTTTCAGGTATTTCTATACCGTGGCCTATGCTGTTTCTTACCAAATGGATGAGCGGGTCTTTCATCTCTTCCAGGATGCGCCTGTCGATTTCAATAGTTTCTCCGCAAATTACCAGGTCAACTTCCTTGCCCTGTTCATGCGAGAGATTGCGGACAAGCATGGGAAATATTTCCAGCAGTGAAGAGAAGGGAAGCAGCATAGCCTCTTTCATATCATCATGGAGGTTGCCAACCATTCTGTCCAGCATTTTGTTGTATTGCATGGTCGACTTTGTCATTGCGGAGAGTTTACCTTCCAGCGACTTGAGGTGGGTTTGTGTCCAGGTGAAAAATTCCTGAAGCCTGGCAGCCTGTGATGATGCCAAACCTTTTTCACGACCTCCGTTTTTTCCCGTACTTTCCCGTTGTTCCTTGAAAATATCAAGATGCGTCCTCGACGCCTCTGTTTTACATAAATCAACCATTACGGCAATGTCTCTCAGGTTTGCGGCGTACTGATTTACTATATGTTTTACCGCGAGCATCTCTTCCGCCTGAAGCAGGAGCGATCCCAGCTTTGTCGCCGGTATCCTTACCGTTTCTGATGATGCAGGATGTTCTGTGGTTAATGGGTACTCCCGAGTTTCAAGAATCCCCCTTTGTCCCTCTTTGCTAAACGGGGATTGAGGGGTTGTAATGAACGATAGTTTGGTTCGCAACTCCTGTTCCTCTGTCGGGAGTAATATTTCTCCTTTCTCTATTGCGCCGGCCTCGAGGTTTGAAAGCGCTTGTATAAGTTTTGGAATCCGATCCTTCTCCAGCGCCGGCTGCCCTCCTTCGAGTGACGAGAGGATGGCTCGAATAGTGTCGATTGCATGGTGAAGGGTATCAAAAAGTTCCGGCGATTGGCTTATCTTTTTCTGCTTCCATAGCGAAAATACACCTTCGACAGACTGACAGATTGTTTCGATATCCGATAAATTAACTGCACGGGCAGCCCCCTTTAAACTATGGGAACCCCGATAGATAGTCTCAAGGATTTCCATCTGTACGTCAGGCGGCGGTGTTTTTTCCAAGCCGACCAGTCCGGAAATTATCGTCTTGAGGTGGTCCTGCGCTTCGACCTTGAATGTCGAGAGAAGGCGTTTGCGGAAATCGGTTTCTTTTTTACCCAATTTATTCTGCCTTTTTGAAACCACAGATTTCACAGATTACACAGATAAAAAATCTGAGAAATCAAATATCGAACAACTTCGTGACGAGAGACGGGTGCCGTGTGTCGTTTTCTTGGCTATCATCACATGCCACACGTCCCACGTCACTTCATCAACCGCTATATTTTATAATACTCCCCCAGCGGGTTCAAGTTTGCAACTTGAACCCCACGTTTATAGCGCCGATTCAAGCTTAATTGTACTCTCATTATTTGCAGATGACCATACCCAGTCTTCTGGATTTTTCACGTATTGCTTGCGTACCGGATTTGCATGAATATACCTTATCTTTTGGAGCAAATATTCCTCACTTTTAATCATCTTCGGCATATTTGTCCTTTCCCAGAATTCATATTTTCCGCTGCCCATATTGAAAAGTTTTAAAACATTCGGTTCCGTAGCAATGATGTTTTTCTGAATTTCTTTTGAAGTGAATTTTTTAAAATCCCTGACAAAAGCAATCATATCGGGTGATGACGCAATTATGTGGACATGGTTGAGCATAAAAACATAAGCATACAACTTAAGCCCTTTACTTCTTTGACAATAATTTAACGAATCAGCAAGTATTTCGAATCGATTATGCCTATCAAACAGATAATACCAGTTTCTCACGGTAAAAGTAAGATAATAGATTCCAGATGTAAACTCTTTTGAAATTCTTATTGATGGCATAGTGCTATTAAACTAAGGGTTCAGGTTGCAAACCTGAACCCGCGAGAGATAAACGCAAGTGAAAAATGAAAATATCGAACAACCCGGTGACGAGAGACGGGGTGTCGTGTGTCGTTTTTCTTGGCTATCGTCACTTGCCACACGTCCCACGTCACTTCATCAACCGCTATATTTTATAATACTCAACCAGCGTCTTCAGCTTCCGTCCCAGTTCCTGCAGGTTCCGCACGGTGGATTCAACCTGTTTTGTGCTGGCGGCATTTTGTGCGGTTGCCTGTTTGATATTCGTCATTGCCAAAGCCACCTGATCCATCCCAACCAATTCCTGCTGGCTGGACGCTGCAATCTGAGTCACCGCCTGTGCCGCCTCTGCGATACTCCTCGAAAGCTCACGGATGGCGTCACTGGTGCCTG
Source organism: Candidatus Wunengus sp. YC64 (assembly GCA_052360825.1). Taxonomy (GTDB): domain Bacteria; phylum Planctomycetota; class Brocadiia; order Brocadiales; family Brocadiaceae; genus Wunengus. The sequence goes on along the minus strand of DBJWYX010000041.1, from coordinate 2,641 downwards.
ACGATTGCTTTACCGTGGCGTCAACGGCTTTACTCCCCTTTTCTGTCGCCATCACTGCGGCGCTGCTTGCCTTTTGAATATCGTTCAGGATCGTCCTTACCTGTTTTGTCGCCTGTTTTGATTGTTCGGCATGGCTCTTGATTTCCTGCGCCACAACCACAAACCCCTTCCCGTGTTCACCCGCCTTGGCTGCCTCGATTGCGGCGTTGACAGCCAGAAGATTCGACTGCTCTGCAAGGTCGTCAACGGCGGTAATAATCTCTCCTATTGCCTGATTATGTTCACTTAATTTAACGATAGTTTCGGCAATATATTCCATTTGTTCTTTGAGTTTATTGATTCCTTCTATCGTTTCATTCACCGACTTTGCGCCGGTCTGTGAAACCTGCACGGCATTCTGGGCGAGGGTAACGACGTGTTTTGCCTTTTGTGAGGAGACGGTTGCCGTCTGTTTTACCTCTTCAACCGTTGTGGTCGTTTCAGTTACCGCCACGGCCGTTTCTTCTGAGCCGGAAGCAAGCTGAGCCGTTGTGGTGGCAATTTGGTTCGAGGATGAGGCAAGGACGTTTATCGCCCCCATAATATCCCGTGTCTGGGCCTTAAGTTTTTCCAGCATGGTGCGGACTGTTCGTACCAGGATGCCTACTTCGTCCTGTCTGTTATGAACAGGCACATTGACGGATAGGTCTCCATTGCTGACCCTGACAAGTTGTTCAGATATCTTCCTGACGGGGCTGGCAATCTGCCTTGCTGCAAAATATGCAATAATTGCCACAAAAAGGCCGATGAGTAAACCGGTCCATATAATCCTCAGTCCTACCGCTTTTACCGGTGTAAACGCTTCATCGTCATCAATCTCTGCCAGAACAGCCCAACCCAGTCCAAACGCCTTATCGAGTTCATTACCCGCAGAAGCGCCAACCACGGGTATGCCTCTGTAATCCGGATAAATACCGGTCAATGCCTTTTTCTGGTTTTGAAATAGTCTTATAGGTTCTGTATCTACTTTTTGTCTTAAGATTGCGTCATCAATAAATCTCGATTCGGTAATCATATACCCATCTTTATTAACGATATAGACCTCTCCCGTCTGCCCCATCCCTTTTCTATTAGTTGTAACCTCATTCAGCGCTTTTAATTCGTAGCAATTGACAATAACACCTATCAACTCTTTTGTTGTCATTGATAAAATTGGGGCTGAGACTGCAATAAGATCCCTACCCGTAGTTTCAGAGCGATAGACGGAAGTAACGTGAATACCCTTTTTGCCTTCGTTAAAATAATCATCATCTGATTTATCGCCGCCAATCTTTCCCTTATCGGTTGAGGCTGCCACCCTGCCTTCCAGATTGAGAATCGATATGTCGCAACAGTCCGGATCGAGGGGTTTCTTGTTTTCCAGAAGATGTTTGTTCAGGTCGTCGGACAAACGCTTGGTGTCGGGTACTTTCTGATTTATCTTTTCAAGGCTGTCACGTATCAGACCATCCGAGCTGAAATCCTGGACTTTTCCTGCTTTTGTCTTTAAGTAGAGGATAATTGAGGTTTCTCTTGATTCCACAATCGTTGTAAGACTATCCAGGAATTGTTTCTGTATTGTTGTCTTGCCGGAGAGATAACTCATGTACCCTACAATCACAATGGGCACAAGTGAAACACCCAACAACAACAGAATCAATTTGCCTTTTAAACTCTTGCTGATAAAATTTGCCATTTTGTTCTCCTTATATTTCCACCAATTCGTGAACGACAATTGATTTATCTGATAATAGTTTCTCTGCATCCAGGATTACCGTTCGTTCCTTTGTGACGCCCTTGAGATACTCTTCCCGGATGCCCGTCAACGTGGGAAGCGATGTTTGCAGTTCGCTCACCGCGATATTACGGACACCCATAATGGCATCTGCCAGGATGCCAAATTCCATGCTTTCGGAGTGTAAAATAATAACCGTGTTGAGATCGGTAAGCCCTTTTTCAGGGAGGTCAAAGAATTTCTTGATATCGATAACGGAGAGAATCCGCCTGCGCACGTTTATTATGCCCAGCACGAACGGCGGTGTGCAGGGAATTGGCGTGAATTCCTTCAGAGGATAGATTTCACGCACATATTCCGATGCAACGGCATACTTCTCACAGGCTAGGAGGAACTCCACGACCTGAATACATTCTTCGGCCTTTGCTTTCTTTTCAGATTCCACGGCGAGTATTTTCGCCCTGGTCTTAAGGATTTTATTCTTTTCCTCATGTGTTAGCTGCAATCCCCGGCCAAGTGCGTCTTGTGAGGTCTCCATCCGCCGATGGATTTCATCCCAGTCGATTACTTTTGCATCCTGCTTTTGGAGTCCCTTTTTTTTGTCATTCATACAGCTTTCTCCTAATCTGGACAAGCAAAAACAAAAAATATTTCGAGTTAGAAAGTCCCCTCTTGGGAGGGGATATAAGGGGTGGGTTAGTCGGTAATTCGTGAAATATTCACTAAAATTTCACGACCAAGGAACCCACCCCTAACCCCTCCCAAGAGGGGAATAATTTGTGCCATTATAAAATATCTGGATTTAAGTTAAACACGGACAACCGAAGTTTGTCAGTGTCTCCCCAAAACCCGCATAAATAAAATGAAAATTTCTATACAATAGATTTA
>DBJWYX010000040.1:0-12837 GCA_052360825.1 Candidatus Wunengus sp. YC64 | reverse complement strand
TGCATCTCCGCTATAAAAACTGCCCGCCACAGCAGGACGTCTTATCATAAACTTCTCCACTATATTATTTGGTGGATTTAAACTTGGCTTTTTTACCTGTAAATTAAATATAATACAACTATAATTTAACATGGCATTATTAAACAGTCAAACTTCTTTTAAATTGATTTTTTATTTGAAAGATACGTATATAATGGTTTAGAATTTTGAAATTAGTATACGTAAAGGAATTTGAAAAACTGAAATTCATTGTCATTTAAGGAGTTAGATTTTGGCTAAGGCATTGGCTTTATTATCGGGTGGTTTAGACAGTACCCTGGCTATCCGTGTCATTCAACAACAGGGAATTGAGGTAATTGCCCTTAATTTTGTGACTGTTTTTTGTCGCTGCACGTCTCATGGGAGTTGCAAACTGGAGGCGGTAAAGGTTTCTGAAAAGTTTGGAATACCAATTAAGGTCATCAATACGACGGAACGATTTCTGGAACTCGTCAAAAAACCCAAGTTTGGATATGGAAAGAATATGAATCCCTGCATCGATTGCCGGATTAATATCTTTCGCATAGCGGGGGAATACATGCGTGAGATTGGCGCTGATTTTATTATTACCGGCGAGGTGTTAGGGCAAAGACCCATGTCCCAGCGAAAAGAAGCCATGAAGATTATTGACAAAGAGGCGAACCTTACCGGACTTGTTTTGAGACCTTTGTGCGCCAAGCATATGGAACCTACTATCCCTGAGAAATTGGGAATTGTAGATCGAGAACAACTGCTGCAGATTCGGGGACGCTCCAGAAAAAATCAGATACAGCTTGCCGATGTGTTCCAAATCAAAGACTATCCGTGCTCTGCCGGCGGGTGTTTACTTACCGATCCTGAGTTTGCGCATCGTATGCGGGATTTGGTCAATACCTGTGATGCCAATGTCAATGATGTCAATTTATTAAAGGTTGGAAGGCATTTCAGGCTCGACCAACAAACAAAGGTTATTGTCGGCAGAAATGAGGAGGATAACACAAGGCTTGATTCGCTATCAAAGGAAGGAGATGTCCTGTTAACCCTGATTGACATGGTAGGACCTCTTACCCTTATCCGGGGGGAAATCACCGAAGAAAAAATCCAGACTGCCGCTCAAATTACTGCCAGGTACGGAAAGTCACACGTTTTGCCTTCAGTAAAAGTATCTGTGAAACAGGTGGGAAATAATGACACGGAGAGGTTCGTAGAAATTACACCAATGGGCCAGGAAGAAGTGGACAAACTCATACTAAAAAAATCTCAAACCAGTAACGTCTGTTGAGGAATATTTTCAGATGAATTTCAATGTAAAATTCAAAAACCCATTTAAACGCCTCGGAAATGCGACCGGGGTAGATTCTGGCGTCAAAAAAAAGACATTTATTAAAACCGATAAGCAAATATACACTATCATCGGAATTGCATTTGCGGTTTCAGCCGTTGCCCTTTTATGTTATTGGCTTTTGAAAGAAAGGCCTTACAATGATAAACTCCTTGCGGAAAAAGACGAATTGATTAAGACCTTAAAATTCACACGGGATAAGTTGAAAAAAATTCATGAAAATACTGTAGCCAGTTACGAAGAAAGATTAAAAAATGAATACATTCCAAAATCCATTTATGACGATAAAATCAATGACTACGAGCAAAAACTAACCTCTTACAAAGATAAATACATTTCCAAAGAAGAACATGAAAAACAGGTAGCAGAATTAGAACAGCGCCTTAAAGAAGAATCTTTATCTGAAGAGGGTACCTCCAAAAAAGATTTTGAACAAAAAATCACTGCGCTGGAACAAAAGGTCTCTATTCTGGAAGACAAAAATCTCGATCTAAAAGAAACGCTCGAAAAATCCGCAGAATTCATTAAAGGAGAAAAAGATGCGTTGGAAACGATGCTTCTGCTTGAAAGAAAAAAGGCATTAATTCCTTCTCTGGTCCTGCCTGAAACTAAAAATAATGCACTGACTGCCGATGCATTAAAAAAATTAGTGGACATAAAAGAGAAGTTAAAAAATATTGAGGAGATGAATCTTCCTTTAAAATCTGAAACGTATTTTGGGATGGGTCTCGTTTCCTATTACAACAAACAACTCGACGAAGCAATTGAACAATGGGAAAATGCAGTATCTTTGAACAAAAACAATCTCAAGGCATACATCTGTCTTGGGATTGTTTATAACGAAGAAAATATGTCTGACAATGCAATGAAAATCCTGAAACACGCCCTCGATATCAACCCTAAATATGCCACCATACATCTTACGCTAGCCCGTATCTACGAGCAAAAAGGGGTATTGGATGACGCTATTTATGAATACTTGAAAGTGCTTGAAATCAATCCGGAAACCGTGGATATTCATAACAAACTTGGAATTCTTTACGAAAAAAAGGGGTTGAAAGAAGAGGCTAAAAAATCTTTTGCTCAGTATGAAAAATTAAAGGGGGGAAAATAAACAATCCTGAACAGCAAAGATAAAATTAGGCCTTCGGCGACTTTTAATCGAGTAGTGGCAAGGCGCGCCTTGCCACTACATTGTCGGATTGAAATTCCTAAACCTATATAATCGAAATCACTCTAAAAGAACCAGCCCGTATATATTAACCTCATCAAGTTTATTCTTAAGCGTTTCTATTTTTAAGTTGTGATTTCTCGCCGTTTGATAGACATCGATACCGCACGCCTCCATCGAAGGCCTTGCCTCCGCTGTACGCACACAGGCTGAGGCCGTCTCGCAATTTTCGCACAATTTACAAGGTCCTGCGCCAAGGCCGAAGGCTTTGTAAAATCCAAGAGAAAATGAGTGCTTTTCTATTTCTGCAGTAATATAACGCATCTGCCAACTCAAGTGCCCATGGAGGAGTAATGCTTTATTATATTCCCCAAGAATTTTTTTCATTTCTTCATAAGTTGGCGCATGAGGCGGGCAGGTTAGTTTTTTCCCATACTCATCGCACCCGTATTTGCATTTCAGTTGAACCCACCGTGCAACAGCAATGGTATTCGTATGGATAACGAAAGCTTTTTCACAGCCAAGTTCTATGGACTTTTTAATCAATACGTCACACAAACCGTTGGAATCAAGGTGTGATGTAATATCCGTCTGAATGTCTGGTACAGCCGAATCCTGGGTATGCATAAATAAGTCTCCAAGCACAGCGAGGCCGCAACCAAAGCGCCCCTTTATCCCTCTCCCCTTAGAGAATGAAAACCTCTGAGCGGAACTATTAGCTTTGCAATGCCGTGTTTATCTGTGTCCAAAACGGAGTGAATCGCACAGCCGTTTTGCCTCTGAAAGTTTAATATGCCCGGTGTACAGCGCCTTTCCGATAATCATGCCCGCAATGGGTAAACGACTGAGCGCCTCAATGTCTTTCAGGGATGATATCCCCCCCGATGCAATAACCGGGGTTTTTACAGCCAATAAAAGTTCTTTTAAACTTGAAATGTTCGGTCCTTGCAGCATGCCATCCTTTGAGATATCCGTGAAGATTATAGCGCATGGTGATGCCTTCTCGATTTCCCTGGCAAAGTCAACGGCCTTCCATTCGCACAGGGAAGTCCAACCTTTCACGGCTACCTTGCCATTTTTTGCGTCAATTCCTACTGCAATACGGTCTGGAAATGTCTTGCAGAGTTCATCTACCCACGATGGTGAATCTATGGCCTTTGTTCCTACAATTACTCGATCTGCGCCCAGATCGAGCATTGTTTTGATAGACTGGGTTGTCCTTAGCCCCCCACCAAATTCAATAGGGACTTTTATCTGTTTAATGATTTGTTCGACAATGGTAAGATTTTTGGGAACGCCTTCAAAAGCCCCGTCCAGATCAACTATATGCAGATAGTCAGCGCCCTGATCTTCCCAGGATTTAGCCACCTCTATAGGGTCTTCGGAAAAAACCGTTTCAGCGTCCTTTTGACCCTGAGTCAACCGCACGCACTTACCACCCTTTAAATCAATCGCCGGAATGATTAACATAATTATATTACAAATTGCCAAAGTTTTTGAGTATAGTTAAGCCGTATTGCTGGCTTTTTTCGGGGTGAAATTGCGTTGCAAAGATGTTGTTAAGCCAAACCATTGATGTGAAACGCACACCGTAGTCCGTTTCCGTAGCGATGACGCTGTTATCCTCCGGACAGACGTAATAAGAATGCACAAAATACATATATGCATCACAGGGAACGTTTTGCAGGAGGGGATTATGTTCTTTCCGAAAACTTATCTGATTCCAGCCCATGTGTGGAATCTTCAATTTTTCTTTTGTCCCATTTTCAGAAAATTTAAAACGAATAACTTTGCCGGGAATAATGCCTAACCCTTCGTGTTCCCCATCTTCATAACCTTTGGAAAATAACAACTGCAACCCAAGACAAATTCCCAGGAACGGTTTGCCTGATTGGATATAATCCACAATTGGTTCTATCAATCCCCTCTGCCCAAGGCCATCCATAGCGTCACGAAAGGCACCCACTCCCGGAAGTACCAGTTTGTCTGCGTTTTTAACTTCCGTAGGGTCGTCGGTAACCTTGACATCAAAACCAAACCGTTCAAAACCCTTCTCCACACTCCGGAGATTCCCCATCCCGTAATCTACAATTACAATCATGTCAAACTCTAGCCGCCGCCTCTTGGCACTATTACAAACTCCACACGTCGGTTTTTGGCCTTTCCAGTTTTCGATTTGTTGTCCGCTAAAGGCTGGTATTGTCCGAATCCAGCAATATACACTCTGGTGGGAGAAACGCCGCATTCTTCAACCATGAAATGGAGAACGGCAGCAGCCCTTGCAGCAGATAATTCCCAGTTTGTTTTGTATTTGTCCTTTTGTCTCAGAACCGGGTCATTGTCCGTATGGCCTTCAATTCTGACTATTTCACCCGCTGCGGATGTCTTCAGTATGCCGGCGATCTTCTTGAGTGTCGCTTTGGATTGAGTACGTAACGTGGTTTGTCCGGAATCAAACAATACAGCGCCGGGCAGCAATACAGAAACAGTGCCGTTCTTTATCCTTACGGTGGCCCCTGTGCCTTTTAATTTCGCTTCGAGATCCCTTCTTGTATTCTCAAGCCGATTTACCTCGCTTTCATACCTGCTCGCCTTTGATGATAAGTCTGCATTCTCCTGCTGCAGGCCGGATATGGTTTCATTCAACTGCTGATTTTCCTGCCGCAGCTTTTTCGTCTGACCACAACCTGCACCCGCGATCAGTATTCCTACTATCCCAACAAGACAAAGACCACGCGCCACACCATGTTCTTCTAACATATGTCCTTTCCTCCTTTCACAATAAAGAAATTTTAACCACACAGGAATTCGGTATTTTTACGTTCGGTAGTATCATGAATGGAATCCAGAAAATAATACGACAAAAAGTTGAACATATACATTGACAAGTCCTATAAAATAATCTTGCATGAGGATACACACTAGCGTAGCCAGCGACAAAAATGGCCCGTATGGGATTAAATGGCTTTTCTTAAATAATAACACAGGAATGGCCATCAAAAGCCCAAAAAACGGAGCAACAAAGAAGATCGACACGGCTAATTTCCAGCCCGTAATTCCGCCAATCATGCCCATGAGTTTCACATCCCCAAAACCCATGGCGTCCTTCTTAAATACCCATTTCCCCAGGATACTACAGAGAAATATCAGACCTCCTCCGGCAAGCGTCCCGATCATTGATGCAATCAACGTATCTAATCGGCAGATACCAGTCAATGAAAAGTTTCTTAGGGTATTCTGAGCATCATGCAAACCCGGACATATCACGCTTAAAACAAGAGCAACCGGAATACCAACAAACGTAACCTCATTGGGGATGACCAGTAACTCAAGGTCTACAAAGGTCGCTATAATCAGGGCGCTACAAAGAGCTAAGTAACAAATAAAAATGCAGGCTGATTCGTGTCTGTATTGGATAAATACGTAACATAGATGTACAAACACATACCCTGTCAGCAACTCTACGAGCGGATAACGTATCGGGATTTTAGCCTTGCAAGTCCGGCAGCATCCCCACAGAACTACATAACTTAATACAGGGACATTGTCATACCACCGGATGGGTGTATTACAATTCGGGCAAAACGAACGAGGCGATACCAGAGATTTTTTCTTGGGGATTCGATAGATACAGACGTTTAAGAAACTGCCTGTTATTAACCCCACGACAAAAAACAAGAACAGCAAACTTGGATCAGCCGCATCCAAGAAATTTTTCTGGATATCAACCCCTCCCTTATAAAATGGTAATTGTTTCAAGCATATTAGTGAAAATATCTTAGGGAATCCTATCAAATCAAGTTGGCAATTGCAAGATTAAAAGCTGTATCCAATCTTTATTGTACGGATTGTGTAGTTATCTGAGGTAATTGTAATACTGCCAAGGCAAAAAACCTTGTATCCACACTATTTCCAGAAGAAACTAAAATTTATAGTATATGACTTGAATAAGTCAGATTTTGTGTTAAACTACGTCTGCATTTTTTATAGTTAAAGAATTTATCTCAAATGGTAGAAATGGATAATGTGATTTCTGTAATTCTCGGGGGAGGGCGTGGAACAAGGCTCTATCCCTTGACAAAAGAAAGATCGAAACCGGCTGTCCCGCTGGCCGGCAAATACAGGATTATAGACATTCCCATCAGTAATTGCCTGAACTCTAACCTCAATAAGATTTACGTACTCACACAATTCAATTCGGCATCTCTTCACCGGCATATAACACGGGCATATAAATTCGATAACTTTTCCAGGGGTTTTATTGAAATCCTTGCGGCAACCCAGACCATTGATAGTATGAACTGGTATCAGGGCACTGCTGATGCCGTTCGTCAAAACCTTCGTTTTTTCAATCAGCCTAATATTGATTTTGTTTTGATCCTCTCTGGTGACCAGCTTTACCGGATGAACTATCAAGAGGTCATAAAAATGCATATCGCAAGCGGTGCGGAAGTAACCGTCTCGGCAATTCCCGTGGAAAGAAAAGACGCTTATCATTTAGGCATCCTGAAGGTAGACGAACAGGGACGTATTATTGATTTCTTCGAGAAACCAAAGGACGGAAAGGTTATTGATTCTCTTTCCCTTGCTGCATCTGCTTTTGACCGGCGTGGTATAAGCGCTAAGGGTCGCACCCTTCTTGCCTCAATGGGTATTTATATATTTAATCTTGAAGTGTTGAATGATATTTTAAAGGAAACGAATAAATCTGATTTTGGTAAAGATATTATTCCGGAAATAATAAAAAAACGTCGTGTATTTGCTTATTTCTTTGATGGTTACTGGGAGGATATAGGAACAATAAAGTCATTTTATGAAGCCAATCTGAATTTGGCTTCCGTTACCCCCAATTTTGATTTATTTGACGAGAAAGCGCCAATCTATACCAACCCGCTTTCCTTACCCGGGTCCGTCATTAATAATTGCAAGATTACCCAGTCAATTGTTGCGGATGGGTGCATTATCAACGATGCAGAAATACAGAATTCTGTCATTGGGATCAGAAGTATCATTGGTAAAAATACGGTAATTCAAAACTCTATTATCATGGGTGCGGATTACTATGAATCGGAATCTAACATACGGATGAACAGGTTTAAGAAAGTACCGGATATCGGAATTGGCAATAATTCCCGCATCACAGGGGCTATTATCGATAAGAACGTCCATATCGGTGAAAATGTGAAAATAGAAAATGTCAATAAAGTAGAACACATCATTGCTGATAATTACATGATCCATGATTATATCGTCATCATACCAAAAGGCAGTGTTATTCCATCAAATACTGTTATCTAGTCCTATGGTAAAAAAACATAAATCCCTCCTTGGTTTTCCTTTGTAAAAGGGAGATTTCTGATGTCATTTGGAAGCAAAGGATTCCTTAAAATTTCATAATAATTTGAATACCCCTGAAATCGTATATGTCGGAAACGCATAATTTATTTCGTTCGGTAAGAGTTATCAGCGTCTGTACCTTCTTAAGCCGAATACTTGGTCTAGTACGGGATATGATATGCGCCAGCATCTTTGGTACAGGCATGGTTTGGGATGCCTTTGCCGTTGCCTTCAAGATTCCAAACCTGTTTCGACGCCTCTTTGGCGAAGGCGCTCTCAGCGCTGCCTTCATTCCCATCTTCACAGAATACATTGAAAAACGCGGCAAGGCGGAAGCCATGGCATTTGTCAATGTCATTGCTACAGTCCTCATCATCATTTTAGGTGGAATCGTATTATTGGGTGAAGGCTCATTCTTCGCTATTCCACGAATGTTCCATGTACAGGAAAAGTGGCAACTTGTTTTTAAACTATCCATTATTATGTTTCCCTATGTCTTCTTCATTTGCCTGGTGGCCTTCATGGGCGCCGTGCTCAATACCCTTCACCATTTTTTCATGCCTGCTTTCGCGCCTGTGGTTATGAATGTGTGCTGGATTTTGGGGGCTGTTTTAGCTCCTTACACAGGGAAAACCCTTGAAAAGATGATCTACGCGGTAGCCATTTCTACCTTTTTATCCGGCCTCGTTCAGTTGATCATTCATTTTCCGGTCTTACGGAGAAAAGAATTATACTACCGGCCAGTTTCCCGATTTTCAGATCCTGGCTTGAAGTTGGTGTTGACTCGCATGGGTCCCGTTGTCTTTGGGCTGGCTGTCGTTCAGATTAACGTTCTCGTTGATAGCATCATTGCCGTTGGATTCTCCGCTCCTCAGGGCGGATCTGGTTATTTCCATTTTGCAGGAATGGCTATCCACTATCCAATGAAAGCCGGCGCCGCTTCTGTTCTGTATTACAGTGATCGATTGATACAATTCCCTTTAGGTGTCTTTGGTATTGCCATGGCCACGGCGGTTTTTCCACTCTTTTCCACCCATGCGGTACGTGAGGACTGGAACAATTTTTCAACCACCTTCAACAGGGCATTAAAATTTATGCTCTTAATCGGTATTCCTGCATCCCTGGCCATAATCATGCTTCGGGAACCCATTATCGACCTCATTTACCGAAGGAAACAGTTTGACGCAGAATCTGCACACAGGACGTCGAGCGTTATTCTCTTTTATGCCATTGGGATTTGGGCATACTGCGGCCTCCATGTGTTGATTCGTGCGTTTTATTCAGTCAAAGACACAATCACTCCGGTAAGAATTGGTGCAATATGCGTGGGTTTGGATTTTGTCTTGAATCTTTCTCTCATCTGGATATTGCAGGAAGGAGGTTTGGCGCTTTCAACGGCCGTCAGCGCCATTGTCCAGATCATTATTCTCACCATCATTTTGCAAAAAAGACTTCGCATCAAGATAGGAAGAGAGGTTGTCGTCTCGACCCTGAAAACCGTGACAGCCTCGGTAGCAATGGTAATAGCGTGTTGGTTTGTCTTGAAAATGTTTCCTGCCTCGGATGGTAGTGGCAGTCTTTATTTTAAAGGACTTCGCTTGTTTGCCCCAATGACCGCTGCATTTGCTGTATTTGCTGGCACATCTATCTTACTCAAATCAGAAGAATTTGGCAACCTGGTAAGACTCTCCTTAAGAAAATCATAATATTGAATTTTTGTTAATCTTCTTGTTTATTGCTTTATACATCTCATACCTTAAGCACCCCTTCTATCTGATGTTTCTGTAAAACGCTTACAATAAAGCGAAAGTTTTTCAGGTCTTTTGTTCAATATACCTACTTTTCCGCAAAATTTTCGTTAAAACATTTTTTGCCAATCTTTTTATGTGTCCTTTATTCAAAAACATCATCGTTGCTAACTATATTAAAAAGTGAGGGTTACACTACTTATATAGCCGCCATTCTTTAATTGGTATAGGAATTGTTTCTGCCTAGTAGATACGAAAAAAATCGCTGGTCTGTCAGAAATCATTTTAATTCTTTTGACCATAACTGAAAATAGTTTTGTAAAAAGGAGGTGGAAATTGAAGTTAACACTGGGCAAGAAGATAGGTGGCAGTTTTGTAATATTGATGCTCATATCAGCTATTTCGGGTGGATTAATTTTATACTGGTTAAAAGATCTGATGATAACAAATCAGACCGTATTAAATGTGCGAACACCTTCTATGGTAGGGGCAGAACAACTCTTACGATATTATGGACTGGCTATTGGTGGATTAAGGGGTTTCCTTGCTTCCGGCGATGAAAAGTATGTACAAGATTTTGAAAAGGCAAAATCAGAGATGCTGGAAAGCTATAAAAAGCTCGAAGAAGTATCCAAACATTGGGTCCTTCAGGAAAACAAGAATCTGTTGAAAGAAATAGGAACCAACCTGAACAAGTTTTATGTATCGGCAAATCAGGTTATTGAAAAGAGGCGTAGCCCGGAGAATGACGTCGCTGCTCACTACTTTACCTCAAATATGACTCCCCTTTTTAAGTCCATAAATGAAAAGATCGACACGGTTATGGAGGATTTAAGCAAGATTCCCGGTGACAATGCAGTAAGAGATATGGTCTATGCAGCTGCACAGTATCGCGCAGGCACTGCACGGCTGGGCATGGCTATTCGCGGTTTTATGGAAAGCGCAGACGAGAAATACATCAAAGATTATAAAGATGCTCTGGCTATGCGTACAGGTGGTATAACGCACTTGCAATCTCTGTCAAAAAACCTGCCAGGAAATCTTCAGGAAATTATCGGAGGAATTATCCAGGGCGACAAAAATTTCGTTACGCATTCAGAAAAGATTTTTGCAATCAGACGAGGAAATGATTATCGGCTTGATTTAAAATATCTTAGAGAAGAACTGGCCCCGTTGGTTGCAATTGTCCAGAAAGATATCGATCAGATAGAGAGTAATGTATCGAAATTATTAAACGATGAAACACAAACAACGTTGGGATTACAAAGGTCTATGTGGCTTATCACCATACTTGCTGTGGGCATCAGTGTGGCTGTTGGTGCATTTATGACTGCATTTTTGCCCTTAAAAATCACAACCCTGTTTCGAAGTATGGTTACAGAGCTTACCTTTGGCGCCTCTCAGGTAGCATCCGCATCGGAACAGATATCGGCATCAAGCCAGAGTCTTTCTGATGGAACTTCTGAGCAAGCTGCTTCAATTGAAGAAACCTCTTCGACCATGGAAGAAATATCCTCCATGATAAAACAAAATTCCGAAAATGCTGCCGAGGCATCGAAATTGGCAACAGGGTGCAATGGCACGGTTGAACATGGCAATAGCACCGTTCATGAAATGGATAACGCAATGAGAAAAATTTTTGAAAGTAGTGGGAAAATTGCCGATATTATCAAAATAATTGAAGGAATAGCCTTCCAAACAAATTTGTTAGCGTTAAACGCAGCAGTCGAAGCAGCCCGTGCCGGAGAACATGGAAGGGGATTTGCCGTTGTTGCAGAGGAGGTCAGAAATCTTGCACAGAGAAGTTCTGCAGCGGCAAAGGATATAACAGCATTAATTATGGATAGTGTAAAGAAGTCAGAGAATGGAACTGAACTGGTAAAAAAGACCAAAGAAGTGTTTTCTGATGTGGTTACCCAGGTACAAAAAGTCACTGATTTAGTAAATGAGATTGCCACGGCTTCGGAAGATCAAACCAACGGAATAGAGCAAGTCAACAAAGCCATTCAGCAGATGAACCAGGTTGTCCAGCAGAATGCAGCCAACTCAGAAGAGACGGCGGCAGCAAGCGAAGAGTTAGCCACTCAGGCAAAGGCGCTTAACCATCTCGTCAACAAGGTTGGAGCAGAGGTTGGTATGGAAAATAAAGGAGAAGATATTGAGTCAATTTCCAGGGAAAAGAAAGGGACTGCTCATCGTAATAAAGGAGTATCTTATATGGTAAAAAAGGAACTCAAAGATGGAAGTTCCAATAAGTCCTCGCCTGAAATACAGGATGATACCTTGTTTGAAGGGAATGGAAAAGAAATTATCATGGCAAGCAATAAGACAAACCGTTTAATTTCCACGTCAAGCGACGAATTTAAAGATTTTTAAGTATGGGCAAATGAGAAATTTTAACAGAGGGGGCGAGGGAACTTTCCCTCCCTTGCCTGTCCTGAGCGAAGTCGAAGAAATGGAATGGATCAAGTGAGGGGAATATAGTATTACCCTGTAAAAACTTCGTTTTTTCTGTTGTTAAAAAATATCCTTCGATTTGATATTATATCTTTTCAGCATGCGTTGGAGATACTGACGCTCTATTTCGCTCTCTTTAGCGGCGTTTGTCACATTACCACTATTTTTATTCAACACATTCGTTATGTATTTTACATTGAATCCGTCGAGCGCCTTCCGGCGTGCGTCTTTATAAGGTTGGGAAAGCAATTCATCTCCAAGACCCCCGGATAATCCCTCCTTTTTTACCAACGGCAAAATAACATTTAAAGATATTATGTCTTCCGTGGTAAGGGTAATTGCTCTTTCTATGACATTTTCAAGTTCACGGACATTCCCAGGCCAGTTGTAATTATAGAATTCCTTTTCTACTTCCGGCGAAATCCCTTTGATTTGCCTGTTTTCCTTTTTGTTATACTTTTCGATGAAATGTTTCACCAGGAGCGGAATATCCTCTTTCCTGTCACGCAATGGAGGCATCTTGATATTGATTACATTTAACCGATAATACAAATCTTCGCGAAATTCCTTTTCCTGTACCCCCTGCAACAAGTCCTGGTTTGTTGCCGCAATGATACGCACGTCCACCTTCTTGGTAATGGTGTCGCCCAGCGAAATAAATTCTCCTTCCTGTAAAACCCTTAGAATCTTTGCCTGCACTGATTTTGGAATATCGCCAATCTCATCCATAAACAGGGTGCCGCCATCCGCCTCTTCGAAAAGGC
>DBJWYX010000039.1:0-12864 GCA_052360825.1 Candidatus Wunengus sp. YC64 | reverse complement strand
ACCTGCGTATCTTCGACGGTTCCGTTAAGGTGGGTGATGAGATATACATGATGAAAACAAACAGTTCTTTCAAGGTGGAAGAAGTAGGCGTCTTTAAGCCCAAGATGGTAGTGAAAGACAGCCTTTCTGCCGGAGAAGTAGGCTACTGTATCGCCAATATCAAATCTCTTCATGATGTGAAGGTGGGAGATACGGTTACTCATAACAGGGACAGGACGGCTGAGGCGCTGCCTGGCTACCGGCCGCCCATGCCTATGGTGTACTGCGGCATTTATCCGACAAATAACGCCGACTTTCACCTGCTTCGTGAGGCATTGGAGCGGTTGAGCCTGAACGATTCATCATTTACCTTTGAGCCGGAGACCTCGCAGGCGCTTGGGTTTGGTTTTCGGTGCGGGTTCCTTGGACTCCTGCATATGGAGATCGTCCAGGAACGTCTGGAACGCGAGAGCAACGTCAACATTGTGCAGACTGCACCCAACGTAACCTATGAAATACTGAAAACAAACAAAGAGATAATCAAGGTTGATAATCCGGAAAAGGTGCCTCCGGTAAATGAAATCGAGGAATTTCGTGAACCGATGGTACGCTCCAGCTTTATCCTGCCAACTGAGTATCTGGGCACAATTATGCAGCTCGCCGAAGGGCGCCGGGGAAGATACAAGAGCACCGAATATCTCAGCGAAAAGCGTGCGATCCTTATCTATGAACTGCCGCTGGCCGAGATTATCTTTGATTTCTTCGACAAGATGAAATCTGCCACGAGGGGTTATGGCACACTGGATTACGATTTTATTGGATATGAGACTGCAGACCTTGTAAAATTGGATATCCTTGTAGCAAGTAAACGCGTGGACGCCCTTTCGACAATTGTACACAGGAAAGACGCCGATATTAAGGGCAGGAAACTGGTGAAAAAGCTTAAGAACGAAATCTCACGCCACCTGTTTGAGGTTATATTGCAGGCGGCAGTCGGAAGCAGGATTATTGCAAGGGAATCGATCCGTCCCATCGCAAAAAATGTAACCGCCAAGTGTTACGGCGGCGATATTACCCGGAAACGAAAACTTTTGGAAAAACAGAAAGAAGGTAAAAAAAGGATGAAATCCATAGGAAGCGTGGAAATCCCGCAAAAGGCATTCTTGTCTGTACTATCCGTTGATGAATGAGGTGCAGAGTGGCCGATATCAAAGAAAAACTGCCGACCCCCAAGCTAAATGATAAACCAAAAAAACGCAAAAGCAAGCTACGAGAAAATATCGAATCGATAGCATTCGCCATAGCGCTGGCCTTCGCCATCCGCTATTTCGTAGTGGAGGCGTTTAAAATCCCTACCGGCTCGATGGCGCCGACACTACTGGGCGAACACAAAGACGTGAAATGCCCCAATTGCGGCTGGTTTTTTTACGCCGACCGTCAAAGCGAAAGCACCACCTGCCCTAATTGCCAGTTCGAGATGAGCGCCTCTCTCTATTGCAGCAACTGTAATAACAGGATACGATACAACTGGCCTGCATGGCTGTGGAGAAAGGGAACGTGTCCGAAATGTCAAATCACAATCCCCTGGGTAGACCTGTCGAATCGGGTAATCCACGGAGGAAACAGGATATTGGTCAACAAATTCTGGTTGAAATTTAAAAACCCGCAGCGATGGGATGTTACCGTGTTTGTTTATCCATTGTATGATCTTACATGCAAAAGCTGTTCAGCACAACTGCCTGATACTGAATGGCGCGACGGATTACGCTGCCCACGGTGCAACTCGACAAGATTTTCAAAGAAAAAGAAGAATTACATCAAACGGCTTGTCGGCCTGCCCGGCGAAAAGCTGCAGATCGTCAATGGCGATATTTATATCAACGACAAGATACAAAGAAAACCCGACTCTGTACAGGAAACGCTGTGGCTGCCTGTATACAATAGCCATTATTTGACAAAAGAAGAGACTGCTCCGGCATGGGTAACCGATAGCGATGCGTGGACGATTCACAAAGATTCACTCACCTTGAATAATACGTCACAAGACAGTTCGGATCCGTCTCTGGTAGCATTCGGACGCAGGATTACAGACCAAAACGGTTACAATAACAGATCCGGCAGCAATGAAATGGGAGATATAAAGATCAGCTTCGACGTAACCCCATTAAAAGGCTCTCAAAACCTGGAAATTGTTCTGGAAGAGAATAATGAAGTATTTACTGCCATCATTCCAACGAACGATACGAACGTAAAAGGTTGTCTTAAGAAGGCCGAAAATATCGTTATGGAAGAAGACATTCACATACAAACGGAACAAAAACACAACATAACGTTTTCGAATGTGGATGGTATCGTATCACTTTCTATAGATAATAAAAAAACCTTTGTATTCGACAATGATGACGGAAAACTGCCGGACGTGCGTCCATTTGATACGAGCGGGGTTCGTTTTGGCGGCGCTCATGTAAATGCAACCTTTGAAGACATTAGGATTTTTCATGACATTTACTATACCAATCTCTCCGCCGGTACATGGGGCACAACCCAGCCAATACAATTAGGCGAGAAAGATTACTTTATGCTGGGCGACAACAGCAGAAACAGCAATGACAGCCGTGTTTGGAAATTCGTCCCGGAAAAGAACATCGTCGGCAAGGCATTTTTCGTATTCTGGCCGTTGAATAATATCAAGTTTATAAAGTAACATATAGAGGACAGGAGACAGAAGTCAGAAGTTAGAATGCAAAGATAAAAAATCAAAATGCAATACTAACACAAGACCATGAAATTATATCTTGACTTATGCGTTTATAACAGACCATTTGACTATCAAGGATACGACAGGGTAGCATTAGAAACAAGTATTTTTACTTATATTATAGAGAAGATTGAAGCGGGCGCTTACATTCTTGTGGCATCCGATGCCTTGATATATGAAAATAATAAAAATACCGATAGTTTAAAAAATACACGTATTGCTACATATTTTAAACTTGCCAAGGAATTTATTGAAATTAATAATTCTGATATTAAAAGGGTAAAATCCTTAAAGGGATTTGGATTTTCAGATATTGATGCCTTGCATATATCGCTTGCAGAGAGGTCGAACGCAGACTATTTCATTACCTGTGATGATGATATAACCAATCGTTATAAAAAACACAAAGACTTTATAAAAGTGAGCATAGTAAGCTTGACAGAGTTTATTGGATTGGAGGTAAAATAATATGGGAACTACATTTGCCGAAATAAAAACCATAGGATGGAGGGCTTTGGTGAAAGAACTTGGTTACTCCGGTGCTACAAAGTTCATTCTTCTTTATGAAAAGGGAGAAGGAGACTATACAAAGGAACGCAAAGAATTATTTAAAAATATTACAATTGAGGATATTGTCAGGGAAATAAAAGAAAGTAAAAAATAATCTGTATATTGTTCCAGTGAGAATTCCCCTAAAAAAGGGATTTATGAATTAATACCATGAATTTATTAAGAGCAGAAGGGTTAACAAAATCATACGGCAAACGCACCGTCGTAAAACAGGTCAGTTTTGAGGTCAATGACGGGGAGATCGTAGGATTACTTGGTCAAAACGGGGCCGGCAAGAGCACCTCCTTCAATATGATTATCGGCGCTATTCGTCCGGACAGCGGCCGGGTAATCTTCCAGAATGAGGATATTACCGACCTCCCCATCTATCAGCGCGCAAGGAAAGGAATGGGATACCTGTGCCAGGAACCGTCTGTCTTCCAGCGTCTGACAGTCGAAGAGAACATCCTCGCCATCCTGGAGACACACCGATACAACTCCGACGATAAATACAAACGCCTGATTGAACTGCTTACCGAATTTAACTTAAAATCACTGGCAAAAAACATGGCATTCACCCTTTCCGGCGGCGAAAGAAGGCGGCTCGAAATCGCGCGGGCGCTCGCCAGTTCACCCACCATGATCCTCCTTGATGAACCGTTCACCGGCGTAGACCCTATTGCCGTCAACGAAGTACAGGACATCGTCTTAAAGCTCAAAAACAAAGGGATCGGCCTTCTCATCACCGACCACAACGTCCGTGAAGCCCTGAGCATAACAAGCCGCTCGTACATTATAAACGAAGGCACGGTCGTTGCCAGCGGCACTACCCAGGAAATTCTGAGCAACCCCGTTGCCCGCCAGTCCTATCTAGGGGATAATTTTCCTACCAGTGAACATCGATTAACTGACTTTACTGCCCCTGGTAAAAAGTCACCGGATGCCGATCGAAGACCCATCGTTCGCAAAGACGCCAAGCGATAGGACTGAAAATATTTAGAATAACATAAACCACACGAACAGAAGAAATTGAATTCAGCCATTTCCGTGTTTTTCGTGGGTAAATTGAAACTCTGTGCTGGTTCAGGCTTCGTCGTGAGCTCAGCCGAACGGCTTATAGCCTGAATCGAAACATTTCGGTTCAATCGGGGACGATTCAACCAGCAAAAAACAGAACGTAAAAAAACCATGAACCCTTCCATTAAAAAACCAGCGCTGATGTTTCTCACATCAAAAATATTTAGACGTTTCTTGTTTTCCTTTTTAGCTTTATCACTGATACCACTGATCCTTGTTGCCTGGTTGACATTAATACATGGGCGAACAGAAGTCTACAAACAATCTCTGGCACAACTCCGCGTATTAGTTGATGGCGCGCAAGCACAGATCTGTGAATACCTAAACTATTTGAAACACAGAACGGCCGGGTTCTGTTCAGACGAGTTCGTCATAGACGCTATCATAAAGGCCGATCGACATCCGGAAGATAAGCAAAGTATAGAACGCCTGAATCACCACTTAGTCTTCAACAAATTACCTACCTTTCCTGAATGCGTTGAAATTTTTATTATAAACACCAAAGGATGTATTATTGCTTCTTCAGATGTCTCCCGCATAGGTAACGATTTTTCTCAAATGAGTTCCTTCCTCAACGGTCAAAAATCCATTTATGTTAGTGATATCTTCCGCGATACAAAAACAGGACAGATTATCTGGGTTGTATCTGCACCGCTTACTGACAAAATAACCGGCGAATTTATCGGGGTACTGGCAAATCGAATCAATACTAAAACTCTGAGCGATATCACGACGGGACGTAAAGTACTTGCATTGGGCGCTAAAGACCAATCTATAAGAATTGGCGAAACCGGGGAAACTTACGTCATTAATCGAGACAACGTAATGATTACCGAGTCGCGCTTCCTCGACGATGTCATCTTAAAGCAGGTCGTTGATACAGAAATAGCGCTCCACACTATGAATCAGGGCGAAACAGCGTTGGGTAACTACCCTGACTATCGAGGCGTGCCGGTCTTTGGAGCTTCTGCGATCATTAAAGAAATGAATTGGACAGTTCTTACAGAAATGGATTTCAAAAAAGAGTTCATCCCTATTCAAATACTACAGACGAAAATCCTCGTTGTCGCAGGGATATTGATGCCTGGTATCTTCTTCGCCACCTGGGTACTTACATCCATGCTTACCAAACCTATTCTGAGAATTGAACAGGCTAATCACGCAGCAATACAAGGCGACCAAACCCTTGCTTTTATCCCTGATAACGAAATCCCCGACAATGAATTAGGTGCTGTAATTCATAGCCGGAATAAAATGCTGACAAAACTCCGGGTAAACAAGAAACTTTTGGAGTGGAAAACGGAGGTACTTGAACAAAACGAAGAAAAATACCGTTTATTAGTTGAAAATATCCCGGCCGTGGTGTGGGTATCTGATCGGGAAGGCAACATCGTATTCATCAGTCCAAACGTGGTAAATTTTTGTGGTTTTACACCTGAAGAATTCTATGAAAAAGGCCATGCCCTTTGGTTTCGGAGAATTCATCCGGAGGACGTTGATCTGGTGAAACGGGCATATGTTTTATTGTTCGACTCAGGCAATAGGTATGATGTTGAATACAGGGTCAAAAGAAAAAACGGGGAGTGGATGTGGTTAAATGATAGAGCAGTAACAACCTATGAAAAAGACGGCATAATGTATGCTGAAGGTGTATTCTCGGACATCACCGAGCGCAAGTTTGCAGAGGAGGAAATCAGAAGGCTTTTTACGGCTATTGAGCAGAGCATCAATATCGTGTTCATAACCGACGTCAAAGGGCATATCGAATATGTAAACTCTATGTTTGAGCAGGTCACGGGATATACTAAGAGAGAAGCAATTGGACAGAATCCCCGCATACTTGCCTCCGGGGAAACTTCACATGCAGAGTACGAGGAGTTATGGGGAACCATTACTGCAGGAAAGACATGGCGGGGAATATTCAAAAATAAGAAGAAGAACGGCCGGTACTACTGGGTCAATGGTTTAATTACCCCCATTAGAAATGAAAAGGGACAAATCACCAATTTTCTTGCAATACAGGAAGACACTACCGAAAAAATGCAGTCTGAGGAAAAAATCAAATACCTTGCCTCTTATGATGAGTTGACAGGGCTTCGCAACCGTACCTGTTTTATGGAACAACTGAATGAATGGTTGTCTCACTACAAGTCTTATAACCAGACAGGCGTTCTTCTCTTGATGGATATTGACGGGTTTAGATTCATCAATGATACCTATGGACATAGTACCGGGGACAAGGTATTACATCACGTGGCTGAATTTCTCATAACCACCCTATTTGAAATAGATAAACATCATGTAAATAAAGACGTGAGGGAAAGTATTCTGGGTCGTATGGGCGGGGATGAATTTGCAATTTTTCTTCCCGCCAGAGATGAAAAAAAAGGGATCGAGACCGCCGAAGAAATCAGAAAGAGACTGGAAAAATCCCGATTTGTGGAAATGCCCGGTCATGTAACTGCAAGTATAGGCGTAGTCCTTTATCCAAGGGACGGAAGCACGACAAAAGAACTTACTACCAGGGCGGATGCCTCTGTCTACCATGCTAAAGAACTTGGGCATAACAGAATACATCTTTACCACACAGAAGACCTGGTATTGGAGAAAATGCACTCAAGGATGGAGTGGAAAGGGCGCATCCAGAAGGCTATTGAAGAAGAACGTTTTGAGCCGTGGTTTCAACCCATATTAGACCTGAAAGACAGTCAGATACATCACTATGAGGCGCTTGCAAGAATGCGTGATACCAATGGGGAAACAATTCTTCCCGGTGCTTTTGTCGATACGGCAGAAATGCTGGGTTTAATTAGCGCTATCGACCGTATCATTATAAGAAAAACACTAAAGACCCTATTAAATTTGTGTAAACAGGGGAAAGTATTATCCCTCAGCATGAATCTCTCTGGAAAAGATTTGGACGAGAAAGAATTTCTGGAATTCTTGAAATCTGCGATAACCGAAACAGGCGCAGACCCCAGGCGCCTGATATTTGAAATAACTGAGACAGCGGCTGTTCGTAACCTGGACAGCGCCATTAAATTCATCAGGGAATTGCGATTAATCGGGTGCTGTTTTTCCCTGGATGATTTTGGGGTTGGCTTTACTTCTTTTAAATATCTGAAAGAGATGGAGGTAGACTATATCAAAATAGACGGTTCCTTTATACAGAACCTGCATAAAACACAGGGCGACCATATCTTCGTCAAAGCTATAGCAAATGTAGCAAGGGGCACGGGGATAAAGACAATTGCGGAATTTGTCGAGAACGGGGAAATAATTAAAATTCTCAAGGAATATGGTGTAGACTATGCCCAGGGTTACTTTATAGGCAAGCCCTCTCCTGAGGTCTAAAAGCATTTCCCCTATATTCGCAACGTTAATGCATGCACCCTGCCTCTATGCTGGTTCAGGCTTGTAGCCTGAACCGAAACATTTCGGTTCACGGCTGGTTCAATCTTGCAGATTGAACCAGATATTTCGAGCTGATTATCGGGTTTGAAGTAGTGTTCCGGAATGTCAACATACCAACTATTTAGGTTCAACCGAGAACGATTGATAACCAGCAAAGACCAGCAAAGATTTGTATGGGCACGCCACAATGTTCATTTCAGACCATTGCTCGTCCAATCCCGATGTCGGCAGATAAAAATATCCGGCGAGAAAACTGAGACACAGTACTGTTTATTCCCGAAAAATCGAAAACACTTGAATTTACCTGTACGCACTGTTAAAATTTATCACCAATTACCATGAGACAATATCTTCCCGTAAACACAACTATCATAGGCAGTATATTTTTATCCCTCCTCGTGGGTGGCTGTGCCATACAACCTGCAAAATCAAGGGCGCCGGCTCAACTTGAAAGAGAAATCAAAACCATCGAAGGCGTGAAATCTACTACGGCATATCAACCCCCTGTTTCTGGTGAAAAGACGACCTACATCGTCAAAAAAGGGGATACCTTGTGGCACATATCGAAAAACTATGGAGTGTCTGTCGAAACAATCCTGAGAGCCAATCATATAACGAATACAAAAGACCTGAAAGTTGGCCAAAAACTTATCATCCCTGCTTCCGGGGAATCTTATACCTCCCCTGCGACACACTCAAGCTATACGCCTGCGAGCAACATCGCGGGTGGCATATCTTCCAAAGGCTTTATCTGGCCTGTAAAGGGACAGGTCGTATCGCAATTTGGGGAAATGAGGAAGGGCGCTAAAAATATGGGTATCTATATCCTGCCCCAGCCGGGACAAAAACTGGTTGCCGCCAAAAAAGGTACTGTCGAGGCCGTTACGGATGCCGACGACGGCACGCATGTTATCGTAATCAAACACGACGGAGGCTGTCGTACCATTTACGGATGTCGTAGTAATCCCACGGTGGGAGAAGGCAGCTATGTAGAACAGGGACAGCCCATAGCGAGTATCAGCCAGACGAGCACAGGCAACCCCTCTGAAATCAATTTCAAAATATATGTAAAAGATAAGCCTATTAACCCCCTGGCTTATTTACCGTAAACAAAGAAGAAGAAGAAGAAGAAGAAGAATTCACCGCAAAGACGCAAAGGTCGCAAAGAAGGAAAGCAGAGGTTCAGAAAATGAGAAGGTGGGAAGTCGAAATAATCTTGACCTCTCAACCCCTCAACCTCCCAACTTCTTTTTTGTACCACCCTTTGCGGTGAGATAAGTTTTATAATATTTGAGGATACATACTATGCCGGTATACGAATTCGAATGTAATCAGTGCAACACAAAATTTGACGAATATTTTCGGAGCGCAAGGGAACGGAAAAAGTTATTTTGCCCGTCCTGCCAGAGCGACCGTATCCACAAGATATTTTCCGTGTTTGGGATGTCCGTAGGAGGCAGCGTAAACGACACACCCTCTCAGGGCAGTTCCGGCGGCTGCGGTAGCTGCACTGCCACGACATGCACCGGATGCAGATAATACCGTATTTTCAATTTCGGATTTCGGATTTAAGATTTGGGTTTTGGGATTTAAAATCGTAAATCGTACATCGTAAATCAAATTCTTGTTAAGGTAATCAAACAATGCAAAACCTTTGGGCACCATGGCGCATCACATATATTCAGGAACAACCGAAAGAGAACAACTGCTTTCTCTGCAACGCAGTTCAGGATAATCAAGACGAAAAACACCTCGTAGTGCATAGAGGAAAAGAGTGTTTCTGTATCCTCAACAAATTTCCATACAACAGCGGGCATCTCATGGTCGTGCCCAACAAACATAAGGCAGACATTTCCGACCTATCCGGGCAGGAAATGCTTGAAGTTATGGAAATGACGAGGGATATGAAAGAACTCCTCACAAAAATAATGAAACCCGAGGGTTTTAATCTCGGCATTAATCTAGGAAAGTCTGCCGGGGCTGGACTTGTTGGCCATTTCCACCTCCATATTGTTCCTCGCTGGAACGGTGATACGAACTTTATGCCCGTTGTTTCTGACATAAAGGTCATTCCCCAATCCCTGGAAGACCTCTACAAAGAATTCAAAAAGCATTTATAATGTTAACAAGCAAAGAAATTGAGTCGAGAGAAGAACGAGAGCTTGCCCCTTATGCCATGAAAAGCAAGGATTCCAGGGGGAGAAAACACCCTGAAGAGGAGCATCAGTACCGCAGTATCTATCAGCGAGACCGGGACCGCATTATCCACTCTACTGCTTTTCGACGCCTTGAATATAAAACCCAGGTCTTTGTGAATCACGAGGGGGATTATTACCGTACCCGATTAACTCACACCATAGAAGTATCACAAATTGCCCGGAGCATCGCCCGCGCCCTGAATCTCAATGAAGACCTTGCAGAGGCCATTGCGCTCGCCCATGATTTAGGCCACACACCCTTTGGACATTCAGGCGAGGATGCCCTGAAAAAGCTGATGGAGGGACACGGAGGATTCGAGCATAATCTGCACGGTCTGCGCGTCGTTGACATCCTTGAGCAGAAATACCCAAATTTTCCGGGATTGAATTTGTCGTGGGAAGTCAAGGAATCCATTGTAAAACACATTTCTCCTTACGACCACACGTCTACCACAACGGAATACAATATTGATGAAAGGCCGTTGCTGGAAGCACAGATTGTGGACAAGGCCGACTCCATTGCCTATGATAACCACGACCTGGATGACAGCTTAAAAGCAGGCATTATTACAGACTCCGATTTGCAAACAGTTGACTTGTGGCGGGAAACGCAAAAAAAGGTGAAAAAAAAATATGTGATCGACAATCATGACATATTAATCGCTCAAACGATTAGAACCCTGATAAATGTGGAAGTCACTGATTTGTTAGAAAACACCCTTTCCATGCTTAAGCGTGAAGGCATTAAAACCGTTAAGGACGTCAGAAATCATCCCGGCCTGATCGTGTCCTTTTCTCCTGCATTATCTGAGCAAAAGAAGAAACTCCAAAATTTCCTCTTTAAAAACGTATATCAGCACTATCGGGTGGCTAGGATGTCAGATAAGGCGAAGCGGTTCCTGGAAGAACTTTTTATAGCCTTTATCAAAAATCCCAAACAACTCCCCGCTGAATATCAAAGGTGGATAGAAGAAGCAGGACTGTATCAGGGAGTTTGTGACTATATTGCAGGGATGACAGACCGCTTTGCACAGGATGAATACAAAAAGCTCTTCTATCCGTATGAAAGAGTTTGACCTGAGACATAATCTTCATCATGCTGTTAGCGGCTAATTGCAAGCGGACAAGTGCCTAAATAATTTCCAGCAAGTAGTTAGAAATTTATATTCGTCCTCTCCAATAACCTGGTCTTCGGCTTAGGTGTGCCACTGCAACAATAATAATTTCTTTAGGTTCGATATGATATAAAATACCAAAAGGGAATCTCCGTACAAGACGTCTTCTTAACTCACCTTCAAGAATTGGCCATATCATGGGAGACTCAGAAATTGCCACGACTGCCCGCTCTATCTCTGAGAGATAATCAATACCCAATCCTGATGCCTGAGATTCATAGTATCTCGCTGCTTCGAGCATTTCTTGCTCAGCTTCGGGAAGGAATACAACAGGTTTCATTTAAATTTTGAGCGGGCTTCTTTAAATACCAAATCTGCCGATTTTGTTTTGACCTTTCCTTCTTTGTATGCCCGATAGCGGCGTTCAGCTTCTTCTATCCATAGCTTCTCTGCTTCCGGGTCTTCTTCGTCCAGACTATGGATAAGTCGTTCAGCTAATTGGGCTCGTTCGTGGGAAGGAAGTCGGAGTGCTTCTTCTTCAATTTCTTTAACTTTCAGTGACATATAATACCTCGCATAATGCCGATATTTTAACGGGACTTGAAGGGTAATACAAGCCACATTTTAATGGTTTCTAAATGTTCAACCCTTCATTGTAAATTGTTTTTTTATTACTGCAATCTCTCATCTGTATCATAGATATCTTCAAAAATATTCTGTCTCTCTGACTGCCTCTCGATGCGATATGATAAAAAGCGCCTTCAAATTCTATTCTCACCGGTCTTACCATGGTTTTACATTTCATCTATTTCTCATTGCTTGTCATTTGAAATATGAAGGTTGAACCCCACGTCCCTAGCCTGCATGCACTTGTTAGATGCTATAACCGACCTCTATATTCGATTGGCGATTGGTCAATACCAATGTCTTTTCGTACTTCATTAAGCAACGCAATACTAAGATCGCGTACTTTTTCCCATTCGTATGGCTCTTGTCCTTGCGTTAGCAGTATTAGATGGTCAAAAAGTGCATCAAAGGCATCCATTACATTCTGAGGGGCGAGCATAGCAAGATACCCGTATGCCTTAATACGATCCCTGTTGAATTTGTCATACTTTTGGAGAGCATCAGGCGGCAGTTGTTGGGTCAAACGGATGTAATCCAGGTCACCGAGTATTTCCGCGATGATATCAACGGCCAATCTATAAATGGCGATTTTGTCAGAATGACCCCACAGATGCTTCTCCTTGAATATATCTAAATCGCTCTTCATATTGGTTAATTCTCTCTCACTGTTGTGGCGGAGTTCTGCTTGTAATTTGGCAAGCGCTTGCTCATACTTCGCCCGGTCTTGTACCATTAGCCGATTAGCCCACACCTTCCCGAGCCAGGAAGACAGCGCGAGTACAATTGCACTGCCACCTCCAAGAGCGGTGATTATCGCGGCTGCTATTCCAAAGACTTCACTGATCACCATATCTGACTGTCACCTTCTTACTCTCTGCTGGCATTTATAGTAAACGTCTTAAATAAGTTGACATATATTATAGTCATTGCGAGCGACAGCGAAGCAATCTCATACAGGGATTGCTTCGGGCTATCGCCCTCGCAATGACAACTTTTTTTAGTGCTCACCATAACTTATAATTATACAGAAACACTTCTGTAATAATTGGTAAACACAGAAAAAAATCTGGAAATCACAATAATTACTTGACTTTTACGGCATTCATTATTAAGTTCATTCTAATTATTTAATTGGTTAAATCAAGGG
>DBJWYX010000038.1:0-12906 GCA_052360825.1 Candidatus Wunengus sp. YC64 | reverse complement strand
AGACCTTGCTTGCATACAGTAGTATAGAAAATAATGGCATCATCATTATTGGTATCGGGCTATCAATGATCTTTAAATCCTATAATTTGATGGCTTTGTCCTCCCTGGCAATGATGGCTGGTTTGTATCACCTGGTTAATCATGCGGTATTTAAAAGCCTGCTTTTTGGTTGTGCCGGAAATATTTATTACGCTACACATACAAAAAATATCGAGGAATTGGGCGGATTAATAAAACGTTTACGGGTTACTGCGCCGCTATTCCTTGTGGGCGCCTTAGCTATTTCGGCAATTCCTCCCTTAAACGGTTTTCTTAGCGAATGGCTTATATTCCAATCCATACTCAATGGGGTTTATATTCCATCGGTAATCATCAAGATAATAACGATTATTTGCGGCGCCGTTGTTGCCTTGACTGGCGCACTCGTTGCTACGTGTTTTGTTAAGGCTTTTGGGATTTCATTTCTTGCAATGCCACGTTCCGATCACGCGAAAAAAGCGAAGGAAGCGCCACTAGCTATGCTGGTTAGTATGGGGCTTTTGGCTTCACTGTGTGTGTTTTTAGGTATTTTCCCCGTAAAGGTTATGATGGTAATAAATTCTGTAAATACACATCTTTTGAATACGAATATTTTGTCGGCTATTACCTCTTATGATTGGTTACGTACCAGGTCGGTTCAGACGAATTTTACAGAGCTATCACCAAAAAGCGCTACCGTTTTGGGATTGATGCTTTTAGCCGTTACCTTTGGAGTTTTAACTTTAATAAGACCCCGTTTTGTAAAGAAAATTTATGAGACATGGACGTGCGGGATATCGCCCGAACCCAGACTGGAATATACAGCGACAGCCTTTACGAGACCATTTAAGACTATCTTTAGTCATTTATATAGACCTCAGCGTGAAGTTCGCACGGAATATTCCGTCCCTGATTTCTTTGTCAAGTCTATTACTTATGTTGGCGAGGTGGCGCCAATCTTTGAGAAATATTTTTATAGTCCTGTTGCTCAGTTTGTTTTAAGTATGTCTAACAGGGTAAGGTGGGTGCATACGGGTAGTATTCATATTTATCTTACCTATATTTTTATAACATTGATAATACTGATTCTGTTTGTTGGGAAATAATACATTAATAAGGAAACGGGCTTGACTGCAGAAATTATTCTTCCTATTCTTCAAATCCTTGTCATCGTGGGGTTTTCTCCCCTTGTTAAGGGGTTTATTAACAAGATTGAGGCACGTTTGCAATGCCGAAGAGGCGCAAGCATATTTCAGCCGTATTACAATCTTGTAAAATTGCTCCGTAAAGATGCCGTTGTTTCAGAAACATCTTCCTGGATTTTCAGGGCAACGCCATACGTAACATTCATCTCAATTTTAATAATCTCATTGCTCGTGCCGGTTTTATCAGCGCAGGTTCCCTTGAATTTCACCGGTGATATTATACTTATTATATATTTATTTGCCCTGGCGAGGTTTTTCCTTGTTTTGACTTCGCTAGACACAGGCAGCGCATTCGGCGGTATGGGTGGAAGCAGGGAGATGATGGTGTCTTCTATGGCAGAACCTGCAATGATACTCTCATTTTTTACAGTTGCCTTAACGGTTAATTCCACCAATGTAAGTAATATAACAAGTACTCTGCTTAACAATAGCATTCTTCTGTTGAATCCATCGCTCATTTTGGCATTTGCAGCGCTGACAATTGTGCTCATTGCTGAGACAGGGAGAATTCCCGTTGATAATCCATTTACCCATCTGGAACTGACGATGATTCATGAAGGTATGATGCTTGAGTTCTCCGGGAGATATTTGGCTTTGGTAGAATGGGCGTCTTCCATGAAGTTGCTTTTGTTGCTAACAATATTAGTTAATATATTTTTCCCCTGGGGTATCGCCGACGGACTTACCTTTTCTGGTTTAATAATCGCATTTGCCCTTTATGTTGTTAAAATTGGTTTCTTTGCATTTTTGATAGTTATTGTAGAAATGTCTTTTTCCAAGCTTCGTATCTTCCGTGTGCCGAATTTGTTAGGCACGGCATTCATTTTGTCTGTTTTAGCAATTATATCACTGTATGTGGTAAGGTAATATATCATGACACAGCAGATTATTGTAAATTCAAGGGCAATTGATATCCTGGCAGTTTTGATGCTTATGAATACCATTGTCCTCATTGGCACCAGTAGATTAAGGACTTGTATATGGGCTTATGCCTGTCGTTCTTTTATGTTGACCCTTGCGAGTGGTTTGATTGCCTATTTTTCCGGTATCCACCATATTTATATTACTACGGGTATTTCTCTGGCGCTCAAGGTTGTCGTTATTCCTGGTTTTTTGTTTTATATTGTTAAAAAGAATAATATCAAAAAAGAGGTGGGGTCTTATATTAATTATACGTTAGCTCTTATACTTGCTTGCTGCATTATTCTTATTGCATATTATTCAACACAAAATATTATCCAGTTTGAAAATATCTTCATGCGGCATTGCTTGCCTATCGCACTTTCCATTACCCTTCTGGGGTTCTTTATTATGATTAGCAGAAAGCAGGCTATTACTCAAATAATTGGGCTTATTACTATGGAAGATGGTATGTTTTTCGCCGCGTTGTCTACCTCGTATGGTATGCCGCTCATTGTGGAATTAGGGTTGTTTTTTGACATCCTGGTGAGCGTAATCATTATGGGAATTTATGTGTATAGAATCAAGGAATCCTTTGATGATCTCGATACAGAATTGTTAAGGGAACTCAGGGAATAGATGATAATACTACTGCTTTTAATTATACCCATAATAACTGCCATAGCATGTGTTTTTACAAAAAAACATGGCATTTCAAAGTACATAAGTATTGCGGGTAGTTTTATAGCTTTAGTCTACAACATATACCTCAACTACAATATTTACACCTATAAGACACTCCAGGGATTTAATAATTTTTTTTATGTAGATGCATTAACCATTCTCACTACCCAGATTGTCACGATCGTAGCATTTGCAGCAGCTCTGTACTCGGCTGGGTATATGGAGGCGGAGCTCCGTTGGGGTAAAATATCTGAAAAGAAGCTGCAATGGTATTATTTCCTAATGCATATGTTTATTTTCACTATGCTGTTGGTCTGTGTGATAAACAACCTGGGTGTTATGTGGGTTGCTATTGAGGGCACTACATTAGCAACTACGTTTTTAGTAGGTTTTTATAACAAAAAACAACATCAGGAAGCGGCGTGGAAATATATAATACTTTGTTCCGTAGGTATTACGCTGGCGCTGTTTGGTGTTATATTAACCTATCATTCAGCGAAAGGCGTTCTTGGTGAAATTGGATATGCACTGAATTGGTCAGACTTACGAACTGTGGCGGATAAATTTGAACCTCATTTGATGAAACTGGCTTTTCTTTTTATTCTGGTGGGATACGGAACAAAGGCAGGTTTGGCTCCTATGCATACATGGCTTCCTGATGCGCATAGCCAAGCTCCCTCACCCATAAGCGCGTTGTTTTCAGGCGTCTTAATTAATTGTTCTATGTACGGCATCATTCGCTATCACATTCTTACGTCCAAGTGCGTTGGAAGCGATTACTCCTGCACTCTTCTGATGATTTTCGGGCTTATCTCTATTATTGTTTCTGTGCCGTTTATTCTTATACAAAAAGATTATAAGCGGCTTTTGGCTTTTAGTAGTGTGGAGCATATCGGAGTTATTGCTCTTGGAATAGGTTTTGGCGGTATGTACAGTGTTTATGGCGCAGAGCTCCATACATTTAACCATGCCGTAACAAAAGCTCTCCTGTTTTTCTGCGCTGGAAACCTATTCTTAAAATATAAAACTACGGAAATGGAAAATATAAAGGGCGTCATCAAGACTCTTCCTGTCACGGGTACCATTTTGGCTATTGCTGTATTTGCAATTACCGGCACCCCTCCATTTAATATATTTGTTAGTGAATTTCTGATTCTTGCAGATGGTTTTCATAGCGGGAATCTATTCACTATTATATTCACTTGTATAGTTATTGTATGCATTACACTTATTTTTGTTGGATTTATCTATAACATGTTCAGGATGATCTTTGGCACACCTACCGGGGATGTCCCAAAGGGTGAAACGAGTAAATTTACTATTGCTGCCATGCTTTTCCTTTTATTTTTTGTTTTGATAATCAGCTTTTATGTGCCGCCTTTGCTCCGTGAAGTACTTCGGAATATATACGATATCGTAAGGAATGCTGCGTGATGAGTATCGATAGACAACCCTATCTCAACAATATAATGAATCGTTTCAAAGCGAATGTTACCGTCGCTAAAGGTTCATTGGAAAATGAGATCTACATCGCCACAAATACGGATAATCTTGAGGATATCTGCACCTATATCCATAAAACATTCCAGGCGCCTCTTTCATCTATGGTTTGTAATGATGAGAGAAGTCTCAATAAAAACTTTACCATTTATTATGTCTTTTCTTTGCCGGACAAAGATTTATTTTTTATCGTGTATGTTCCTATAAGTGAACAATCCCCGAACTTTCCATCAATCACTCCTTACATTCCGGCCGCTCACTGGTATGAACGTGAAATAAAGGACATGTTTGGACTTGAACCCGTGGGACATCCGGACCCATACACACTGGTACTACACGGCAATATGCCTGAGAATACATATCCGCTCAGGAAAGATTTTCATACGAATACGAGGCTGCCGCATCTCGAATCTAAACTACCTTTTGCGCGGGTAAATGGCGAAGGTGTTTTTGAAATACCGGTAGGTCCAATACATGCAGGTATCATAGAACCAGGCCACTTCAGATTCAGCGCAGTAGGAGATACCATTCTCTATTTGGACGCAAAATTATTTTTTACCCACAAGGGCACAGAAAAATTATTTGAAGCTATGCCGTATACCAAGGCGTTATTTCTTGCCGAGCGTATCTGCGGTGTTTGTGCTGCTTCACATGCAACCGGTTATTGCCAGGCTATTGAGAAGGTGGCGGATATTGAAATACCACCGCGTGCAAAATTTATAAGAACTATTATTCTGGAATTAGAAAGACTTTACAACCATATAGGCGATGTTGGCAATGTTTGTGTCGGCGCTTCCTTTTTGATGTGCGGCTCACATGGCTTCAGGATTCGCGAGTATTTACAGCAGCTCAATGAAACTATTTGCGGTAATCGTTATTTAAGAGGTATGATCACTATCGGCGGCGTACGTTTCGATATTAATAACGACTTGAAAAAACATATTTTAGGTCTGCTGAATCGTGTGAAAACGGACTTTAAAGAACTCACCGAAATTATGTCTAAATCGTCCTCTTTCTTAGACCGGGTCGAGACTACCGGAAGACTTTCTTTAGAGCATGCGAGAGGGCTTGGCGTCGTTGGTGTGCCTGCAAGGGCATCGGGAATTTGCAGAGACACCAGAATTAATCACCCCTATGCTGCTTACAGTGAAGTTGATTTTGATATTCCTGTCTATTATGATGAAGGTGATGTGTGGGCAAGGATCAAGGTAAGAATTGACGAGGTTTACCAATCTATTTCCATTATTGAACAGTGCTTTCATAAAATGCCCGAGGGCTCTTTAAAAACCTCTACGAAGGAACTCCCACCTTATAAGCAGGCATTGAGCTATGTTGAATCTCCCAGAGGTGAAGATATTTACTGGATCATGACCGCCCCGAACAATATGTTATTCCGATATAAGGTGCGTTCCCCTTCTTTCTGTAACTGGCCGTCTATTCCCTATACGATTCCCGGCAACATTGTGCCGGATTTTCCTCTGATTAATAAGAGTTTCGAGTTATGTTATTCATGCACTGACTTATAAGATATTGCCCACGAAATACGCAAAATTACGCGAAAAAGAAAATTTTTGGGTAAGTTGAACTATGTCTGGAATCTTATATCCTGATGAAAGTTATAAGATTATTGGGGCTTGCTTTAATGTTTACAAAGCAATGGGATGCGGTTTTCTGGAAAACGTGTATCAGGAATGTTTGGAAATTGAATTTGAGGAGCAAGGGACTCCATTTGAATCTTGCAAAGAATTAAAGCTCAAATACAGAGATAAACAATTAAAGCAAACGTATAAACCAGATTTTGTATGTTATGATAAAATTATCATTGAAATAAAAGCAGTTTCAAACCTTGTGGATGAGCATGAAGCACAAATCATTAACTACTTAAATGCGACTGGTTTTAAGTTAGGTATTCTTGTAAATTTTGGTCATTACCCTAAATTAGAATATAAACGATTTGTGTTAACAGAGAAAGATCAACAAGGTAATGCATGAATAAAGGCTTACATTATTATTGCAAGTCCTTGCAAAGGTAGTAACATGATTTGATTCGGGGTTTATTATAGTTTATTTTAGCGTTATTTCGTGTGTTTCGTGGGCTAACATAAAATGTTTACAAAATTTCAAAAAAGTTTACAAACCGGCGTAGTCACCTCAAAATATCCAAAAGAAAAAGAGCCCGCTCCTTTGCGTTTTCGGGGCAGGATTGAGATTGATAACGAGCGATGCAAACAGTGCAATGTGTGCGTAGAGGTCTGCCCAACAAATGCTTATACATGGGTTGAGGACAAGGGAAAGCGATACTTGCAGTTAGATCATGCTAAATGCGTATTCTGCGGCATGTGTGAGGAGGCATGTCCTTACAAAGCTATCAGGATTACCAATGACTTTGAACTTGCCGCAACAAACAGGAAAGACCTTTTAGTAAAGGCAGGTTTCAGCGCAAACGCATCGGTTGAAGAACTTGGAGAGAAACTCAGGGAAAAAATATTTTCTGTATTCAGACGCTCGCTCCACGTTCGCGAAGTGGATGCCGGCTCTTGTAATGGTTGTGAATGGGAGATGGTTGCCTTATACAACAGTCCTATACACGATTTGCAGAGGTTTGGAATCGACATTGTTGCCTCTCCACGTCACGCAGACTGTCTGCTTGTTACGGGACCTCCAACGAGAAATCTTGAAACCGCACTCATAAAGACGTATAATGCTACACCAGAGCCAAGGATGGTTATTGCCTTGGGTACGTGTGCGAGTAGCGGCGGCATTTTCAGTAATTGTTATGCCACAAAAAATGGAATCGGTAATGTTGTCCCCGTGGATGCTTACATCCCTGGTTGTCCTCCACGCCCACAGGCTATCATATACGGGTTCTTGCTTGCATTAGAAAGAATCGACAAATAGGGCAACCTTTGCTTCGCTTTCCAACCTCTTATCACAAGAGCCAAAGCGTTACCTAATGTGGCCTTGCGGTGTTGAGCGTAGCGGAACACCGTCAAGACTAAGACGTGGTTCGCCATTTCTTTCATCTATCCACTGCGACCGAGATAAGAACCCAGATAAGGATACCTGCAAGAGTAAAGCCCCGACCCTTTGCCCCCCAGAAAACGGCGAGTACTGGGCGTCAAGTGGAAGCGGTCGTTAGGCGGCAGTTTTTGCCCAAGCTATTTCTAATGACCAGCGAAATAGCTCATCTAGCTTTTCAGTATCGGGTCTAAAACTGTTCCCATCGGGCTTTTTGCTCCCAAGCCTTTCAAGTTCTGCCTCAACAAACTCGCTCATGATAGGTATTCTTGGCCCCTTATCTAGTTCTTGCCCGCCTTTTTTACCCTCCAACAACTCTTTTATGGCTTCCTTTAACTCCCTCGATGTTACTATGCGGTCAACCAAAACCTCAAATTCCATTGGTACAACCCCATAGCCTGCTTCGATCCACTTACACGCTAATATCGGACGGAGCACGTAAAAATATTTCTTCACCCACACGATTTCGCCTTTGAGATATTCTCTAAAGTTGCCTTCGGCCATGTGTAGATAATGATAAAGGCAGGATTTGGGAGAATAATACTCCGGCATTAATGTTTTGATTTTATCTACAATATCAAGCCGTTGTTGATAAATTATGGGTGAATTTAACCATTCCAGCAAAGGCGGGTTTGACTTTCGGAAGAGTTTAAGTGCTTTTCTGATGTCCCAACCACTTAGGTCTATCAAATCATTACTGGGTCGTTCAATCACATCTCGTTTTACATCAATACCGAGATACCAACTTTGAGGGTGAATATACAAAAAGCGCACATCATAATCACTATCTGCGGAAGGAAAACCCCATGCCCTACTTCCAGACTCGCAAGCGTAAAAGATGCACACTCTTTCTTCTTGCTCAAGTTCTTGTAATCTGGCTTGAATTTCTTTCTTTATTTCATCCATTTATGTTCTTGGCGATAAATTTTTCTGCTGCCTAACGCCCGGCATCAGCGGCGGTCGTCCGCTGCATACGTTTGTTAGGCTTCTTTGAAATATTTTCTAAGTACCCTTATCAAATCCAGAACGTCACCTTTGCATCCACTTGTCGAAAAATCTAATAATGGACCTACTCTAATAGTCCGGCCTACCTCATCGCAATACTGTTGAAGATTGGCAAGAAAATCGCTCAACAATTTTTCATCATGATCGCCAAGCACGATCCCACTCACGGCACTATCACGATCAAAATGAGCTATTCTTTTGTTTCTAGCTGGTTTAATTAAATCGCCATAGGCCAATATCTGACTTGATAGCTTTTTGATTTGATCCGTTAGTAAATTTTCTTCACTCAGTCGAATATTCAACAATTCTATTGATATTGTTTCATATATAATCCCTTTTATTTTTTTTGTTGACGGATCCATTATTTTACATACCTGCAATAGCCAGTCTCTATGCATTATTTTAGCTATATCAGTAAAGAAGACGGGGGCGGTTTTATTTAACAACTCATCTACCCCAGAAAAAAACAAATGGTTGTAGGTATTGTAATCCCGCCGAATTATAATGCAGTGATCTCGAAACATGCAAAAATCGTCAATCAGTTTTTGTGATGCCATAATTTTTTGCCTAACGGCAGGCATCCGGCGCGGGGCTATAGCCCCGTCGCCTGCATGCCCGTGTTGGGCCACCTTTGTTAGTAATCCCACCACGGATGATACCGAGTTGCAGTCTTGGCCGATGTGCCTGACTTTCGCAAATTGCAGTCTTCGCAAAGTAGTTGCAAGTTGCAAGGGTCATTAGTTCCCCAAAGATTGATCGGCACTATATGGTCATAGTGGATGCGCTGGTCTGTACTGAGTAAACCTGTGAGGTCGCGCTGGCACAAAACACATCGGCCTTGGTCACGATAGTAAATCGCCTTTTTGACCCAAGTAGGGAAATATGGTTGTCGTTTTACGACTCCTTTCTCGTCAAGGTGTTCTGCTGGAAGATTTACTTCACCTGACTTGAGATAGTCGGCAAGTGATTGATTGAATTGCAACAAGAATGCTCGATTGGCAAACAGTAAATGGAAAACTTCGTCAGTTATCTTTTCCCAGAGCAACTCAAATTTATCTTCTTGGGAGCGAAACCGTTGGCGAAAAGGGAAATCTTCCACCGTGTTGCCTGCGCTGGTTGAAAGAAACTCCGAATAAGGCAAATGGTCAATGCTATACGCTCGCAGGGCAGCTTCTACGTTTTCTCTCTCTTCTTCACTTTCTTCGTAAATGTCATCGTTCTTCAACTGAGACCATCGCGTAAATATAGTAGTGAAGAAGGCTTGTTTTGGAAAATTCGGAAACACACTTCAGAACGTCAGGGTTTTCCCAGTCGATTTCCATGAACGATGACGAATTGCTCACACAGGTTTCAACCAGAGATGCCATTTCATAAGTTCGGAGAAAGACGAATTGGCGAGTTTTGTAGCGCATGTAACGTGATTATGTGTGAGCAGTCCAACTTTATATTAGACCTCCCAATTATCACATTGTTTTATATCATTTGGGAAATCTAGTATTTATACATACCCTAAATTCTGTGGCATTTTATACCTTTTACGGAATACAATCAACTAACTTTTCTTGTTATATGTTAGATTTGCAGTATAATATGAAACCATTTAGTTCGTAGAAGGATAAGTTTCGTGAGGAATTTCAAAATTTCTACGTGGGGAAAATATCTCGCGGACTTGTATTCTTCGTTGTAACTTACTATAATGTCTTTCGATTTTCCTGGCGACCCTGTTCTGGGTAAATAACTCGATTACATAGGAATTTTCATTTTATTTATGCGGGTTTGCGGTAGGGTGGATTAAGCGGAGCGAATCCACCATATCACAAAATAGCAAAGGTGGATTCGGCGTAAAAACCAACGCCTTAATCCACCCTACACATAACTCGATTCAATGTGAGGTACTAGTGTGAGATGAATGCAAACAATATCCTTTATGAAACGGCACTCAAGCAATTTGATACCGTTGCAGAGATGTTAAATATAGAAGATGGCATAAGGGAGCGTATGAGGAATCCAAAGCGCTCCCTTATTGTTTCTGTACCCGTTAAAATGGACACTGGCAAAGCGAAGGTATTCAAAGGGTATCGTGTGCAACACGATATTACGCTCGGCCCTTCCAAAGGCGGTATTCGTTATCACCCTAATGTAGACCTTGAAGAAGTTTCCGCACTCGCCATGCTGATGACTTGGAAATGCGCACTCATGCACATGCCTTACGGCGGCGCTAAAGGTGGAGTTCAATGCAATCCGGAGGAAATGTCAGAAGGCGAGCTGGAACGCATGACACGTCGTTACACCACTGAAATTGTTCAAATCATAGGACCCGACAAAGATATTCCCGCCCCTGATCTTTACACCAATTCACAAACTATGGCCTGGATGATGGATACTTACAGTATGCAGCAAGGCAATACCGTCCTGGGTGTCGTTACTGGTAAACCATTGTTATTGGGTGGTTCGCTAGGAAGGGCGGAAGGTACAGGACGCGGAGTTGCCTATATGGTAATGGAGGCTGCAAGGGTTTTATACAAGGATCTTCGCGGTCTGCGGGTTGCGATTCAGGGATTGGGAAATGTCGGGTCTGTGGCTGCCCGCCTTCTCTACGAGCAGGGTTGTAATATCGTGGCTGTGAGCGATGTCAGCGGCGGGG
This sequence comes from Candidatus Wunengus sp. YC64, assembly GCA_052360825.1. Lineage (GTDB taxonomy): Bacteria > Planctomycetota > Brocadiia > Brocadiales > Brocadiaceae > Wunengus. The sequence continues at coordinate 1,932 of DBJWYX010000038.1, read as the reverse complement.
CATACAACCCCAAAGGTATCCTTGTTCCGTACCTCATACATCATATTAAAGAAAATAAGCATGTTGTCGGGTTGAAAGAAGCAAACGCTATAACAAATGAGGAATTGTTTGAACTGGATTGCGACGTCATTGTGCCAGCAGCCATAGAAGGACAGATAACGGAAAAGAATGCCGACAAGGTCAAGGCCAAAATTGTCGTGGAAGGCGCCAATGGCCCGACAACTCCCGAAGCCGACAAGATATTACAAGACAAAAAGGTGTTTCTCGTCCCGGATATCCTTGCCAATGCCGGAGGCGTGACTGTCTCGTATTTTGAATGGGTGCAGGACATTCAGTATTATTTCTGGAGTGAAGAAGATATTCAAAAGAAACTCAAAGACGTCATGGTCGGTACGTTCAACAGGGTGCTTGCGCTCTCCAACAAAAAAGGTGTGGATATGCGTACCGCGGCATTGATGCTGGGCATAGGGCGTGTGGCAGAAGCTAAAAAAATGCGAGGATTATATCCTTAATTAAAAAATTTTATATTTATTGTATCCGTTTTTGTGGAAGCACCTCAAAATAAACAACACGAAGAAATTGCCGTTAGAAAAAGCCTTGACCTTTCCATCAAAGACGGTGTGGCATTTGCGGCAACTACCGGATTTGGTGATAACTATTTAAACCCATTCGCCGTGGCCCTTGGCGCCAGTAATCTCCAGATTGGTTTATTGAGTTCCTTTACGCAGTTAGTTCCTTCACTGATGCAACTCAAGGCTGCCGATATTACCGAACGACTTGGGAGCAGAAAGAAGGTTATCGTCCTCTCTGTTTTCTTTCAGGCCTTCATGTTACTTCCTGTTGCAATAATCCCATATCTACCACAATCCATCCAGGTACAGGCGCTTATTTTGTTTTCCACCTTATATTTGTTGTTTGCATCTTTTGCCCATCCTCCCTGGGGCTCACTGATGGCAGACCTTGTGCCCGAAGGAAAGAGGGGAGAGTTTTTCAGTAAACGCGGAAGGATTGTTGGTCTGGTAACGGTAATCAGTGCATTTCTTGCGGGTTATATACTGCATCTATTCAAAAAACAATCTCTGACAGGTTTTACCATCATATTTCTTATCGCTCTGGTCTCAAGATACGTCTCGTGTTATTTCCTGAACAGGATGTACGAACCGCCTCTTGAAGTAAAACGGGAACACTATTTTTCATTTTCACAATTCGTGCGAAGACTGAATGTTGGAAATTTTGGGAAATATGTGGTGTTTCATAGTTCTTTCAGTTTTGCAGTATTCCTGGCCTCGCCGTTTTTCCCGGTATTTATGCTTCGCGACCTCGGATTTTCCTACATTACCTACACCCTCGTTACCACAACCGTTCCCCTAGCCAGTATAGTGGCCGTAAGTTATTGGGGACGTCGTGCGGATGCAATCGGGAACCGGCGGATTATACAGATATGCACTTTGGTTGTATCCGTGCTGCCTGTCATGTGGCTCTTTTCAAGAAATGTATATTTTTTATTGGCGATCCAAACACTCGCAGGTATATTTTGGGCAGGATTTAATTTGTGTTCTTCCAATTTTATTTACGATTCCGCCATCCCTGAAAAACGAACACGCGTTATTTCTTACTTTAACACCTTTAATGGCATTTCGGTTTGCATTGGCACTTTGTTAGGCGGTTTCCTGGCAACCCATATACCACCTGTATTTGGTTATCGATTACTTACTCTTTTCGCTGTTTCATCCCTTTTGAGAATCATCGTGTCTACAATCTTATTAAGACGGGTAAAGGAAGTCAGGAAAATAGTTACCCATCCTGTGTAGTACTTTATAATCACCTTTAGCAATTTACGTGAATCTCCTTTTAGCTCCTTTAGAATAAAGAGAGATTTAGAGCTTATCCGTAAATAACTAGTAAATTTTCAGTAAACGTGCTATATTGTGT
>DBJWYX010000037.1:0-13028 GCA_052360825.1 Candidatus Wunengus sp. YC64 | reverse complement strand
TATAATCGGATGCCATTTGAGTGCCCCTGGAACCGGTCATCCTGCCTTCCAATTCATCTGAGGCAATATATTTCACTTCAGTACGTAAATCATCTGCGGTGATTTCCGATGAAAAACGACTCTCTGTATTCCCTGTCACAGGATTGGAGAGAGAAGGTTTGCTGGAAGTTTTTTGGTCAGAAACCTTCGGGATGTCAGAAGCCTTAGCAGACTGAGATGCCTGCCGCGCAGGTGACGCCTTGAGCGCATTCAAGGCGGCCTCATGGTCCCATTCGGCCAGGAATAATTGTGAATTACCATTTGACGTCCTGTTAGAAGTCCAGGAAAGAAGCTTGCCATCGGGAGAAAAAACCGGCAGTCCGTCAAATTTATCGGTAAAGGTTACTCGCACAGGCTCCTTTTCTCCAAGAGGATCAACGAGAAACAATTCACAATTTGCGAACCCGAATTTGTTCGAGTGAAAGATGACGTATTCTCCTGAAGGGTGGAAATATGGCGCCCACGACATCGACGCAAAATCGGTCAATCTGCGCATATCCGACCCGTCTAACCGCATGGTATACACGTCGGCCAGCATGCCGTTGTCCTGAAAATGCCGCCAAATAATCCTTTCCCCATCATGGCTGAAGAAAGGGCCGCCGTCATAACCTTGCCAGTTGGTTAACCTCTTTTGGTCAGAGCCGTCGGCATTCATAATATAGATTTCGCCAAAATACGCAGGGTCTTTTTCGAATTGCTTGCGTTCTTCCGGTGAAAGTTTATCGAGTGGATAGGCATCCCGCAAAGAGCAGAAAACAATTTTGCTACCGTCGGGCGAATATGCGCCTTCCGCATCGTAGCCGATAGAGTTCGTTAATTGCTTTAATTTGCTCCCGTCCCGCTGTGCAGAGAAGATATCGTAGTGTTCATCATAATCCCAGGTAAAGCGGCGTTCTTTTCCCGTGGCACGGAACTCAATTTCTGCCTGCTGTTTTGCCTTTGCTTGTGGGTCAAGGTGGGTCGAAGCAAAGAGCACATCGTTTGTACCCGGTCTGCAGAATGAGCAGGTGGTCTTGCCCGTTCCGGGCGAAACACGGTTGGTATCACCGGTCTCAAAATCCAGAAGATAAATCTGGAAGAAGGGGTTTTCGGGTTCCCGTTCACTTTGGAAAATCATGGCTTTTCCGTCCTTTGAAAAATACCCTTCACCCGCGCGTTTTCCTTCATAGGTCAGTTGCCGTGTGTTCTTCAGAAATTGTGTTTCACCAGTTTCAACTCCGTATGATTCTATTAGATTGCCTAGTCCGAGTATAACTGCAAATAACGCAGTAAAAATACCGAAGAATTTCATTCGCATCATGGGGATAATCTCCTTCATTTCTAATTGTTGTACTTGGGTTGTCTAAATAGTTCGACAATATTGTAATGCAGGGGCAATTCATGAATTGCCCCTACAGATTATACGCAAAAATTGGTTTTATGAACTTTTTGTACAGCCCTTAGAAACTAACACACTTCACTATTTTATAATCTGTATCAATCAAATGTGAACTTAGTAACATTTTACCTATTGCTCCGGCAAAAAGCAAATAACTGGATAAACAATGCAAACGACAAAGAATACTTATTCGTCGATATAAGGAATCTGAGCAAGTAAGGGAATCTTTCCGGAAAAATTATTGACAAGTATTGTTAAAGAAGGTAGTTTCTGCAGTAATCTACAGATTAAGATACCCAAGATACTTTGAAAACGTATACATTGAGAAGTATATTTGTAACGTAAGATATAAGCGAATTACATGTAATTTTACCTATACTATAAGGAGCAGAAGGAGGTCGGAAATGGAGACACAACGGTTGTTAGATAGAATTACCGTTAACCCTGATGTAATGGTTGGTAAACCAACCATTAGAGGTCTAAGGATTACTGTTGAACAAATTTTAAAAGCATTAGCAGCAGGGATTACAACTCAGGAGTTGCTTGAAGACTATCCAGAATTAGAACCAGAAGATATTCAGGCTGTTTTACTTTATGCTGCTGAACTGGTAAGTGAAGAGCGGGTTTTTAAAGTAGGTACAGGTGCTTAGGGTGGAGCAAAGGAATTTACGATTTTTGATAGATGTAGGATTGGCAAAAAGGTAAAACGATGGCTTCACGGTCGGAGCTATGACGTTAAATGTGTAAGAGATATAGATGCCGGAATGCCAGATAAGGAAATACTTAAAATAGCAGTTTCTGATGAGCGAATTGTTATTACAATGGATAAGGATTTTGGAGAATTGGTCTATAATTCTGGTTTACCTCATGGAGGAGTTTTATTGTTAAGACTTGAAGATGCAAAATCTGATGAGAAAGTAAAAGTATTGGAGAAGATATTAGAAAAATACCCGGATAAGCTTTCAGCTAGATTTTGTGTATTTAAAGACGGGAAGCTGAGGAGTAGAAGATAAAAGGTATAATATGTTAAACAAAAGAAGAAATATGAAAAGAGGGGATCCCATTTATATGAGGCACATATTAGCCACAATATCCAGAATAGGAGCGGTATACACAAGGCGTAAAATATGAAGGGTTCAGGTTGCAAACCTGAACCCGCTTAGGTCAGACTAAATTACTGGTAGTTAAAAAGTAATTTATAGAACTTTTGAGATATGAGCGTACTTTATGGATAGAATAAATAAACCAAGAGCTTTTTTATCTCATTCAAAAATAGATAAACATTTTATAGAAAAATTGGCTGCCGACCTGCGTAAATGCCAAATAGATTATTGGCTAGATACAGAGGAAATAAGAGCTGGTAAATCCTGGTTAAAAATGATTTTTGAAGATGGGATACCTACTTGCGATGTTGTCATAGTTTATTTAACAGAGAATTCTATAAAATCAAAAATGGTTGAAAAAGAAATAGACGCTACATTAATCGAGCAATTATCTGAAAAGGGAATTGCATTTCTTCCTTACGTCAGTAAAGCAGCGTTAAGAGAAAGTCTACGGGTAGATATACGTTCCCTCCAATGTAAAGAATGGAATGATGATAATTATCATGAGATATTACCCTCTGTAATTGCTGAGATTTGGCATAGCTATATGGAGAGAACAATTAACATCGCAGTTACACAAGAGAAAAGTAGACGATTGGAGTTAGAACTTGAATTAAGAAAGCAGAAGGGAATCCATGAAAGTTCACCTTTCTCACCTTCGGAACAAGCGGATTTCAGATTTATTTATAAGATGATGAATAAACCCATAGAACTTGTTTTGGATTTATGGGAAAAAGAAGATGATATAATTAAGCGAGCCAGTAGAAGAATAGGAAAAGATGCTTTTAAAGTTTCATATTTTGAATCAATCATTTATTATCTTAATAAGGGGTATGCCTATTTCGATGATTCCTTTTATACGTATGAAGTAGTACAGATTCTTAAGGAAAACGGATTTCCAAATGATTCATCTCATCCTAATACTTATTATGGAGACTCTCAAATTCGTCACAATATTGTTAGGGAATTACGAACATTTGGTCTGACTAAAACAGATCGAGAGATAGGCAAGATAATATTTACTGAAAAAATGTATAGATTCCTTTATTGGCTAGGCTACAACAATCTAATAAAAGATAAAATCGATGTCGAATATTTAGGGCCTGTTGAAACGAAAGATGACAAGCAATAATATAATAAAACTATAAGAGTTTGTAAGGTGGATTAATGTAAGCGAATCCATCTTTCGTAAAAAAATCGTTGGTAGATTAGGCGTAAAAACCATGTCTTTATACATCCTATTCAACTGTCTAGCGAATGAACACATCCCTTATAGAAAAATTTGTTGAAAAAATAACGCATGGTAAAAGCGAACGCACGGATAGGTTTTGTGAAATTCTTTCGGCACGGGGATTCTTCCTAGATTTAGACGGTAGTTCCGGGAAAGTCCGGTTAAGCGATGATGCACATAGCGATGATGGAGAATTCCTGGAGATGCTGCAAAATATTAATTATAAGAAGATTTGTAATAAACCACACCAGGATTCTCTTATCTTGCACAACAATGAAGGTGCTACACAGCACCGTCATCCATATTTTGAAAATATCAATACACAACTCTTTGATATAGACAACAATCAATACCTGACTGAACTGTTCACGCATGTAATCCCCGTAGACCTTTTTCGTTTGAATTGGGAACGGGACCAGTATGGCAAGTTTGATCAATTTAAGAAATGTGATGATCTTCCCAAAATACGTGTATATGATTTGGAACCTTTTATCGCACGATTGGTGAAATCTGTTTCTGCTGCCGGCATATCGACATGGTCATCGTGCGAAGGCCACTGGGGCGAACCTGCATTTATTGTTTTTGATGGGAAGTACCACCGTCTCTGGTTTCAGGCGATATTTAATAAGTTCGTTAAAAAGAAGTTACGTCTGATATGCAGTTGGGATTGGTTGGGGTGGGATGAACGTTGTTCTATAGGCAGCCAAAACGGTGATCTCCTTGAGTTATATCAGGAAATGCAGGACGTAGCCCGGTTGATTTATGATTACAGGGTTTTTTTAAGGGAAAGTAAAAAGCAGGTGTGTTCCCGCTTTACCGACAAACATAAAAGCATGAATAAGAAAGAGCTACTCAATATTTTCGAGGGCTATTTTGAAGAGAGTTTGCTTCGTTGTTCCTCCTCGCAATGACAGTTTTGTTTAGCCCCGCGGGGGGATCTCTTGCTGGTTCAATCGTCCTCGATTGAACCAAAATAGTTGGTTTTTCATGGCTGATATTTATCTAAAGCTCATAGTCCAATTCAAATGTCAGGTTCAATCGTTCGACTGAGTGCTCACGACGAAGTCTACAAGATTGAACCCGCCTTGGGGAAATTGGAAACAAGGTTTAGAGCATTTGAATTTGTAATTTTGAAATTGTCTCGAGTTTCGGATTTCGTGCTTCGGATTTAACGGTATCAGCAGATAGTTACAGGTTTCCCGGCAAACCCATTCTTCAGTCTCTGGATAATGTCATCAATAAAGTCTTTTTCAAGCCATTCGTTGAGGTTCATGCGTTGGTATATCTTGAGGGTCTTTGAGGTGTAGTTCATCCTGTCGATAATAATGCTGTCAACATGGGGATTTATCTTTTCCGAAAGCGCCTCAGGATTCATTGGCAGCACCGGACCAATAAAGGCATAGGTTTTTATTCTATTATCATGGAGTGTTTTCAGGGTACGAATTCTTGCTATGATTGATGGGGCATTTGGTTCAAAAACTCTGCTTATCTTTTCGTCATGAGTTGTAATAGTAATGCCCACCTCTATGTCCTTAAATCTCTTAATAAGGTCAGTATCCCTCAGGACAAGGGGGGATTTCGTGAGTATATCGACCGGGAACTGGCTTTGTAAAAGGATTTCAAGACACTGCCGTGTAAGTTTGTATTTTGATTCGATTGGCTGGTAGGCATCTGTTACTGAACTGATCATGACTCTTCCCATGCTTGCCCTTTTGAGCTGTCTTTGGAGAATTTCCGGGGCATTGGTCTTGACGTCCACAAAACTTCCCCACGCCTCAGTATGACCGGTGTATCTTTTCATGAACGTTGCATAACAGTATCTGCAGCTGTGAGCGCAGCCTACATAGGGGTTGATACAGTAATCAACGCCGGGGATTCCTGATTTGGTGAGGATGGATTTAGCCTTTATTTCCCGGATTATTAAACTCATAATTCAATTTTAACGTGTTCCACCGGGTAGCTCCATATTTTTCTTAAAATAGAAATGCAGATATGATAGTATGTTCTCATCATAATAAGAAACATAAAAAAACAGAGGAATGATTTTTGGTTAAGAGAAATGTTGATACTGAAGCTTTATATAAAGAAGTTGCAACGTTAATGGTCGAGCAAAGGCAGTGCGTTGCGCTGACGGGCGCAGGCGTATCGGCGGAAAGCGGCATACCTACGTTCAGGTCAAAGGGAGGACTCTGGGAAAAGTACGATCCCATAGAATTCGCTTCTATTGAAGCTTTTCGGAAGGATCCGTCAAAATACTGGTCACTGCGAGGGGAATTTATCAAGGACTATGATCGGTATCAGCCAAACAAGGCGCACCTCGCCCTTGCAGAGCTTGAGCAAATGGGGATAGTACGATGTGTGATAACCCAGAATATTGACGGTCTGCACAAAAAGGCGGGCAGTAAAAACGTGATTGAAATTCACGGCAATCTCATGGAAATCATTTGCCTTACCTGCGGTAAGGAATACAAAGCCCCAAATATTCCCGATGGAATGCCGCCTCATTGTTCGTGCGGCGGTATTCTCAAACCAAACACCGTCTTGTTTGGAGAGGAGTTGCCCATGGATGTATTCATGAAGGCACAAGAGGAATCAGCATCGTGCAAGATAATGCTCCTTATTGGTACATCCGCAATTGTCCAGCCTGCGGCGTCTTTGCCTTATCTGGCAATACAGAACAGGGCAAAGATAATCGAAATTAACATTGAGAATGCCTTTCCCGATGCCGATTATTTTATTATAGAGAAGGCTGGAACAGCCCTCTCCAGGATCGTTGCAGAGGTAAATAAATTTAGCCATGAATAAGTATCTCATGCAAATCCTTGATAGGTTATATTTTCGTATCGCCCCTGCCAGAATCCGTGTACCTCAGAAACCGGATTCGTATGATTTCAGTCATATAACCAAAAGAGAGTATTTGGAAAATCCCGAATTATTTTATAGTAAACCCGACAAGATGCCCGATTTTTCTATAACCAGAGATACCGATATTGATGGCGTAGAGGTCGTTGACGTCAAATTTCCAAGTCCTGTCCAGACCAAACATGCAAAAAATAACACAGTTCATGGGCTTTATTTCAAGGCTTCAGGGAAAAAGGATTTTGCAACGGTAATCCTTCTCCACGGATGGGGGAGAAGTAATCTCTGGAAAGAGAAAAAAATTGCCTTGAATTTAGCCAGGAATAATATTAATTGCTTTATTCTCAAACTTCCTTATCACTTCGAAAGAACGCCTGAAGGCACGTGGAGCGGTGAGTATTCAATCACAGGGGATATACCCAGGACGGTCGAGGGGACACGTCAACTTGTTATAGAAGTACGGACAGTCTCGTCCTGGCTCAGAAGGCAGGTTGAAAAGGTTATTCTATCAGGTATCAGCCTGGGAGGGATGATGGCGCACCTGGCAATGGCGGCTGAGGCGTTTGATGCGGGAATCACCATCCTGGCAGGCGGCAATAATGCCGGCGTTATCTGGGAGGGAATAGCAACCGGAAGCGTAAAAGATGATTTAATGAAGGCAGGCTTTAACCGCGAACAGACAAGCCATATATACCAGATCATTAACCCTTGCATCCTGGCAAAACACAATAAGACAAAGCGACTGTTAATGATTAACGGACTTTATGACGAGGTCATGCCGGGGAAATTTACCATAGAATTATGGGAGGCGCTGGGAAGGCCAAAGATAAAGTGGTATCCCTGTGCACACGTAACCTCGATATTATTTGTAAAAAACATTGCAAAGGATATGGTCAAATTCATTCACGGGGATGCGGAGTTCAATCATGTATGAGAACACGGCCATGCAATTATAACATAGAAATTCCTTAAAAAATAGTCGTGTAGGATGGGTTTAACGAAGAGAACCCATCGGTACTTCTATCGTCAATAATTATTTTATTGTATAGGATTTTCATTTTATTCATGCGGTTCACATGGTATATACGAAGCACAAATCCCCCTTAGGAAAGGGGGCAAAGGGGGTTGTAAACTTGTCCTCATGAAAATGGGGAATTGCCCGGAAAAACACAACCCCCTTGAATCCCCCTTTTCTAAGGGGGACTTAAAAAAGAATAACTTAATAACCCATAACCATAGAAAGGAGACACGATATGCAACATGAACACCATGGCCTCATTCGCGAATTTCCTGAGTATCGTGAAGAAATTCATAATCTTAAAACGACCAACGAGCACTTTCGGGAGATTTTCGATGCATATCATAAAATCGATAAAGAGGTTTATCGTGTAGAAAACAATATCGAACCCAGGTCAGATGCGGCATTGGAAGAATTAAAGAAGCGGAGGCTTGCACTAAAGGACGAGCTTTTCAAAATGATAAGGCAGGGCAAGCCTTAGATAAATGATAAAAATTGTTTAGGTGTCGAATGACGAGTGACGAGTAGAACGTTACCCCGCCATCTGCTCACGCCACGTGCCTTATCTTCACTGCTTTGGTTGCGGCGTAGCTGCGCTATGGAAGAGGTGAAGAAATGAAGTCTATTTTCGGAAGAGGTTGTAGGGTGGATTAAGCGTGAGCGAATCCACCATTTATCTAAGACGGAAGGAGAAAAATACAAGAGGGTTGTCACATGGTGTCTGTCCCTTTTTTATACACCCTTAAAAGATTCGTAGAACCGGCCAGCCCTACAGGAACACCGCCTGTAATGGCAACTGTTTCATTATCGGTGATATAACTTTCTACAGCCTCAATACCTTTTTTCATCATATCATCGGTATTTTGTATATCGTCTATCAGAACAGGGATTACTCCCCACACCAGCGCAAGTCCCCTGTATGTGTGCAAGGACGGCGTAACCGCCAGGATTTGTTGTTGCGGGCGATATTTAGAAATGTGGCGTGCAGTGCCTCCTGTCTGAGTGCAGGTAACAATGGACTTGATTTTCAGGTTATTTGCCACCTGACACGTGGCGATGCTTATCGCATCCGGAATGGTAAGGAGGTCGTCTGATGTGCGCATAGATCCGTAAATATTTTTTATTTTCAAACCAGGCTCTATTTCTCCGGCGATTTTCGAGAGCATAAGCACTGACTCAACCGGATACTGTCCTTTCGCCGTTTCTTCCGAAAGCATTACTGCGTCGCTCCCGTCAAAAATTGCATTGGCAACATCGGTAACTTCGGCCCTGGTAGGCCTGTAACTATGCACCATAGAACCGAGCATCTGTGTGGCGGTAATGACGGGACGGCAATATTGATTCGCAAGGAAAATTATCCTCTTCTGGACGGATGGGATTTGTTCCAACGGTATTTCCACGCCTAAATCTCCCCTTGCCACCATTATGGCATCGGCGGTTTTTACAATACTTTCGAGGTTGTCGACTGCCTCGTGTTTTTCTATCTTTGCAATAATGGGGATATTCTTGCCCTTCTGTTGAATCAACTTGCGCAACTCAACGATATCCTCTGCACTTTTTACAAAAGACAAAGCTATATAATCAACATCCTGTAGAATGCCAAATTCCAGGTCTTTTTTGTCCTTTTCTGTGAGAGGAGATATGGAAAGGCTTCGTGTGGGGATATTAATTCCTTTATGCGGGGTCAAGACGCCGCCAACGATTACCTGGCAGTGAATATTATCGCTGTCCTTCTTTATTACTTTCAGTTCAATCTCTCCATCACTCAACAGAATGGTATCGCCGGCGAATACATTTTCTGGTAGTTGCTTGTAAGTAATAGACACCATTTTTTCATCACCCTTTACCGCCGTGGTAGTCAATATAAAGGTATTGTTTGGTCTCAAGGTAATGGATGCCTTGTCCAGCGAGCCTATCCGTATCTTTGGGCCTGATAAGTCCTGTATAATGGCGATAGGTTTATTTAATCGCTGAGAAATATTTCGTATTGTTTCAATGCGTTCTTTGTGTTCAGATAAATTCCCATGGGAGAAATTCAATCTGGCAACATCCATACCCGCGTTTGCCATTTTTTCTATAATAGCCGGAGTACTGCATGCAGGGCCGATAGTACATACAATTTTTGTTTTCATATTAAATCTTTCCTCCCGTAAGGACTCGCAAACTTTTTATAGAGTAAATATACACAAAGAAGAAATGCTGTTTTGAGTACAATATAAAATTGACACGAAAAAATCAACGGGTTTATAAAAAAGATTGATGGTTGCACATGTAATGGGCACTGAAACACTTTATAGAATGAGCATTCAAGTTTAATAATAGTCATATGTTATATTTTCTTGCATGCGAAATAGCCACAAAGTAGAATGCGCTTCTCATATTTGAAAGTGTTGTCAGTGAATTTGGCAAACGTGACTTTGGTTGTACTCAAAGATAGGAAATCCGTGGAGCGACGGTCTTGAAGGTTGATTAAGGACGTGCTTTAAATGGCTAATTTTATTGCGCACTGTCGTATCTTCTGTTAATATTCTCCCTGTTAATGACCTGTCAATTAAACCTTTTGCGCATCGGGCTATAGCAGCCGATTCTTTTTGATAAATTAAAACGGGATGCAATAATTTTAATGGCAATATTTGGATAAAAGCAGGAGGTGTTTTTTATGTTAGGACTTGACCGTATTACTTTTGACCCAAATGTAATGGGAGGACGAGCATGCATTCGGGGGATGCGCATCACTGTGTCTTTGATTGTCAATTTGGTAGCAAACGGTAAGAGTATGGAAGAAATTATAAATGCGTATCCATACCTGGAGTTGGACGATATCCGTCAGGCATTACAATACGCTGCATGGCTTGCAGAAGAATCTGTCTACCCCCTGGAAACTGCATCCACATGAAATTTCTGGCAGACATGGGAATTTCACCAAAGACGGTAGCCTTTTTACAAGGTCTTGAACAAGACATAGTACATTTGCACGAACAAGGTTTTTATCGGATGACAGACTTCGATATTCTGGAAAAGGCCTTATGCGAGAAGCGTATTCTCCTGACACACGACCTTGATTTCGGCGAACTCATTGCAAGAAGTAGGGCCAGATTACCCAGCATCATCATTTTTCGCTTACGGAATATGTCCCCAGAAAAAGTGAACCTGCATTTGCACGAAATAATCTCCAAACATCAAGACGCACTCCAACAAGGTGTCATAATCAGTGTTACCGAGGGGCAGATACGTATACGCCTCCTTCCTATCGAAACAACTAAATGACTTTATTATATGGTCAAGTTATGTAGTGTGGATTAAGCGTAAGCGAATCCACCATAATAAAAGGTCTAACCACGAGTGAATATTGCAGGCTTTATCGGTAACAGGGCTGGTATTTCTTTACGGTCGTAATATACTGCCGGGAAAAGATTCTCATTCAGCCTGATAATCTTATACGGCTAAGACAATCATCCCGTTACATTATAAAGAAATTTCCCTTTAAGACGGATGCTGTGGTCATTCTACCCGATCATAATTCACTGTATTTGGCGCTTACCGCCCGACGATAACGATTTTTCAACACATAGAATTACCTTTGGGTTGGTGGATTCGCTCCGCTTAATCCACCCTACTCTTCTCCAATCGCCAGATAACTTTGTCTATAAATATTTAACAGACTGAGGTCTCAATTCACTTATACTCAAAAATACTCTGGTAAATCCGTAGTTGTCGTCGTTGATAATAGTTGTTATTATTGTTTTATGCAGATGATAAACGAACACAAGACTATAGCCGCTATTGTTACACCCTTAGGCGAAGGGGGGATTGGCAAGATTATCGTCTCTGGCCCTGACGCCTTGAGTATTGTCAATAAGGTGTTTCAGGGGAAGGGCATTGCCGATCTCAATCAGGCCGCAAGCCATAAACTCTACTATGGGCATATTTACGATAAAGGAGAAAGGATCGATGAGGTTATTCTCAATGTTGTAAGACAAAAGGACAGTTTTACCGGTGAGGATGTCGTAGAAATAAACTGCCACGGCGGTATCCGTGTAGTAATGCGGATTTGTGAACTCTTGCAGTCGTCAGGCGTAGCGGGAGTTGAATGGGAATCATTACTGCTGCAATCTTGCAAAAACAAGAAGATGGATTTTGTCCAGAAGGAGGCGCTCCAGGAACTTGTTCAAGCACAAACAAAGCTGGGTGTAAAGGTGTTGCTGGATCAATATGCAGGTGCATTGTCGAGTGCAATAAAAGAAGGGCTGAAAATTATTGAAGGAATCAGACAATCTTTACATGCAAAGGATAACGAAAATACCCCCCCTCTATTCCCCCCTTCGCAAGGGGGGGAAGGGAAATTTGAGAATGAAATTGTTCACCCCCACCCTAACCCTCCCCCATTAATGGGGAGGGAATCTAGTGTTATACAACGCACTTCCACATCGGATGAGAAAAAATCCGATGATTTATTGCACCCGCCCCCGTCTCTGGGGAAGGAATCGAACGATCAATCGCTAAATACATTCCCCTCCCCTGGTGGGAGGGGGTTAGGGGGAGGGGGGGATAATTGGAATGCCTCTGTTTCTATTTTGATAGACCATATTGAAAGTCTATTGAAAACTGCCTCGTTTGGTATGGCATTGACTACGCCGCAGGTATTGGTAATTCTGGGCAAACCTAACGTGGGTAAATCGACCCTCATCAACGCTATTCTTGGGGAAGAACGGGTGCTTGTACATCATGAGCCGGGGACGACACGGGATTATGTCAGTGAATTCATTTCCGTTGATGGAATTCCCTTTGAACTGGTGGATACTGCTGGCGTGCGGGAAACCAGCGATATGCTGGAAGTCATGAGTATTGAGATGACACAAGAACAACTCCGGCGCGCCGACAAAATTATTACAGTATTTGATAATTCACGAAATTTTGATCAGGAAGATGCGGGAATCCTGAATGCAGTAAATTCCTGGCTGACGACAAATAGTTCGGGTGATTTGCAACAAAAGGCAAATGCACATGCGGTTATTCCCGTGATTAACAAATGCGACCTCCCTGCAAAATTAGACAAGCAAAGGATTGAAGCCACCTTTCAGCAACCTGTATGCTGTATATCTGCCCTGAATAAGGCAGGGTTTGAGGATTTGAACGGACGGCTTGTGGAGGAATTTGATACGGCGTACAAGCCCATGAAACCCGTAGTGTTTAATAAAAGGCAGTACCTCTTATTAGCAAAGGCCGAAACCTTAGTTAAACAGGAGAAGGATTGTTTGGCTGCAAATAATGTGTCTGATAAGACGTTTCAAGTACTTGATGAATTGAAGGATATTTTTGTAGCATGTTTGGAGGGGCCTTCGAGTTAGGGGTTGTCCAAAAAGTTATTACCATGTCATTGCGAAGGAGGAACGACTGAAG
>DBJWYX010000036.1:5664-13203 GCA_052360825.1 Candidatus Wunengus sp. YC64 | reverse complement strand
ACCAGAAGGGTCTTGATCGTTTCAGGAAGAGGAATCAGCTTCACCGTAATCTGGGTAAAGACGCCCAGCGTGCCCTCTGAACCGACAAACAAACGGGTGAGGTCGTAACCGGTCACGCTTTTCAAGGTCTTGCGTCCGGTATGGATTATACTCCCGTCCGCAAGCACGACCTCAAGAGATAGGATATAGTCCCTGGTAACGCCGTATTTTAGTCCTGTAATTCCACCGGAGCATTCTGCTACATTGCCGCCTATGGTGGAAAATGCAGCGCTGGCAGGGTCTGGTGGATAAAAAAGTTTGTATTTAGCCGCCTCGTTTTGTAATGTATGGGTAACAACGCCGGGTTCAACCGTAGCAGTAAGGTCTTCTGGCACAATCTCCAAAATTTTATTCATGTGCGTGAAATCCAGTACGATACCGCCTTGCACAGGCACAGCCCCCCCTGTGAGCCCGGAGCCAGCACCGCGTGGATAAACAGGTATCTCCTGCTCATTTGCAAACCGCAGGACGTCGGATACGTGCCGGGTCGAACGAGGCCTTACAACAACGTCGGGAATATATTTTTGCTTGGTTCCATCATAGGCGTAGCATATCCGGTCTTCGAGCACAGAAAGCACATTTTCTTTCCCAACGAGCCGATTTAGCGCATCGAGTGATATTATTGCCTTTGTCCGGGCAAGTATAGTTGTTTCCATAGTGGATTTAATCTATTAAATTAAGCAAGATAAGTCAAATCTTTTTCATTTGCAAATAATTTGGGGAATTGCTATAACTCTAATTATAGCAAAGTCTTTTGGGATTTATACCGTTTGCCTTAGGTGAAGACATACATGGTGGATAATAAAAACGAGGTTGCACAGGACACTCCACAGGAAGAGAAAGAAGGGGAAGAAATACAGCAGTTTATTGGGATACAGCTTAACAACGAGATATACGGCATTCCTGTCGAAAAAATAAAAACGATTGTGAAATCTCTTCAGATAACAAACATTCCGGGAACGCCTCCGCATATTATGGGGTTAATGAATCTACATGGGGAAATTCTGTGTGTTGTGGATGTAAAGGTATTGCTTAATATGGGGAAGTCAGTTCCGGCAGATAACAGTCGGGTGGCAGTCATAAAAACTGCCGAAGGCCCTGTAGGGATTTTTTGTGATGAAGTAATAGATATATATGACATTGCGAAGAGGAATATAGAAGCTGCACTATCAACACTGAGCGATGAAATTAGCGCGTATCTTCAGGGACAGGTACAGGTTGAAAGCGGTTTAATGGGCATTTTGGACATTGAAAAATTGTTATTTAAACAGGAGAAATAATTACGTGATACAGCACATGCGCATGGGAGTCTAATACCTGATGATTTCTTTCTTTGCCTTCAAATTGTAACTCATGGAGGTTATATTATGATAAAGATGTTAAACGTAATAGCGGTTTTTATTGCAGTAATTGCCTTTAGTTGTACTCATGCTAGCGCCGCAGAAATGAATGAGGAAGAGTATGTACAGCTAAAAAACAGACTTACATCGGAGTTTATGCAGAAATTAAAAGATGAAATTAAAAACGAGCTCATCACGGAACTGAAATCTGAATACACCATAGAGCCAAAACAGAAGCAAGCAGTTCAACAAAAATCCCAAGCCGTACCTGCACACCCTACCGTACAGACACAGACCAGTGATTACCAGGAAACACAGAAAACTCCTGTCGTACTCCAGGAAGAACCCACAGAAGAAAATGCATTAGAGGTGGACACTGCGCACTACAAACTGGGTGAAGGCCTTACCTTTAAAGAACAAATGCTCTCGATCAGGGGCTTTGGAAATGTAGACGCGCGTTATTCGGATAAGAACGTCGGAGAAAGCATCAACCAGGGCAGTACCTTGTTTTCTCTTGGTGAATTTGACCTGTTTATAACCTCGAAACTCAGCAATCGTATTTCGTTTTTTAGTGAAACGGTGTTTGAATTTGAATCTACAGGAGAAATAACAACTGATATAGAACGGTTGTTGATTCATTACGATATCAATAGTCTTCTTAAGGTGGACGTCGGAAAGATTCATACGCCAATAGGCTACTGGAATCGGTTTTACCATCACGGGCGCTGGTTGCAGACGACCGTTGACAGGCCGGAAATACTCAAATTTGAAGATGATGGCGGACCGCTTCCCGCGCACAGTACCGGAATACAACTATCAGGCATTGCCATGTTCGAAGGCTTTGACCTGAACTATATATTTTCATTTTCCAATGGAAGGGGGGTTGATACAAACCATCAGCAAAATTCGGTTGATCTGAATGACGAAAAGGCATTTTGTTTTCAACTCGAGGCGTTGCCGTACAGCATTGTAGAAGGCTTACGTTTCGGGCCGACAATTTATTATGACGTTATTCCTGAGGATGAAACCAACCCAAACAGGGCAGACGAAATCAGAGAGATTATCTATGGCGGACATATTGTTTATTTAGTAAGAAACGTAGAGTTTCTGGCAGAGGCATTTGAAATAAATCACGATGAGTTTTCCGGAGACGTATTTAACACATTTGGCGGGTACGCTCAATGTGCATATTCGATAAGTAAATTCAAACCTTACTACCGGTACGATTATATTAATTATGATAATAAAGACCCATTCTATGGTGAAAGTGAACTGGATTTCCTCGATACGAATACCCATACCATAGGATTGCGATACGAGCTCTCACACTTTAATGCCCTGAAATGTGAAGTTTCTCATGGTGTATTTGATGATGATGATGTGAACATCATTCGGTTGCAAACGGCATTTTCCTTTTAAACGGAGCGATCAAACGGGATTGAATATCATTAACATTTTGGGGTACATTAAAATGAAATACCTTTCAGTCAGTTTGATTGCATTATTCATTTTCGTGGTTGCCTTTGCGACGGATGCGTGTGCAAATGTTGCTGTTATCGTCAATAAATCGAATCCGGCGTCGGATGTTTCATATAACGACCTGAAGCACATCCTGGAAGTAAAAAAACAACGCTGGGATAACGGCGAAAAAATCACCCTTGTATTCAAACCCGTCACATCCAATGAGACGCAGTTTTTAATAAACAAACTGTATAAGATACGAAGCGAAAATTTCTACCAATACTGGATGTTGAAATCATACAACAATGAGATATCAGAATACCCGAAAATAACGGAGAGTTTAAACGGAGCAGTTGCCCTTGTCTCGAAAATACCGGGGGCAGTGTGTTTTATCGGCACAGACGAGATAACCCAATGCGGTGACAATATAAAGGTAATCAGGGTCAACGGGAAAATGCCCGGTGAAGATGGTTACCCATTAATAAATAAGGAGAAATAAGTGTGAGAGAAATATTTTGAAGCCTTGTTACCCCGCCCATCATAATATTGATATATGATATTTCCCTCTTTTCCCTGATCAAGATAAAACTATACAAAAAGGAGATACTATCGTGTGGGATATTTACTGGAGTCTCGTTATACCCCTCGTAATTATACTGGTTTTTAATGTTGCCTTATTTGTGCTGATCAAAGCAAAGGTTATTCAAAGGTTAAAGCTAACGAAAAATTTAATCGTTGTGCTGCTTGTGGTAACGCTGGTTCCTATCCTTTGTACAGGATTCGTAGCCCAGAGAAAGATAGCCTCTGTTATATTCACCAATGTATGTGAAAGATTAAGGTCTACGGGAGATACGCGCGCCATGTTTGTAAATGAGGTGCTGGAAGACGTAAGGATTGATGCAGAAGCCATTGCACAGCACTGGGTCGTCATAGAATATTTAAAACAAATATCCGTAAGTAAAGCAAACATCTCGGACCCTATCTTCAACACTGTGCACAAGAATGTGGAAAGTCATCTAAACAGAACGATGTCGGCCAAGGGATTTGAAGATATTATGCTGGTTTCCGCTGAAGGGAAAATAGAATTAACGGGCGCCAGGCACACGGCAGAGGTGGGAATTGATATATCTGCCGAGGCGTATTTTAAAGAAGGCCGGGAAAAGACCTATCTTACCGATTTGTTTTATAACAAATTTAGCGGCATAAACCAGATGTATGTTGTCACGCCCTGCTTCGATTTGCAGGGCGTATTTGTGGGTTGTGTTATGGTAGAAATGAAAATGGATGAGATTTATAGAATTCTGTATGACCGTGAAGGGCTGGGCGATACCGGCGAAACGTATATTGTGAATCGGGATAAACTCATGGTTTCTGAATCCCGCTTCCAGAAAGACGCCGTACTCAAGCTCCGGGTAGATACCCTTGGGGTAAATGAGGGTTTAAAGGGTTCGAGAGGACAGGACATTTACAGGGACTATAGGAACGAACCCGTATTTGGGGCATGGTATCCTATAAAGTACACAAACTGGGTTTTGCTTGCAGAAATGGATAAAAAGGAGGCATTTGCGCCATTGCAGGTTAATCGGACAATCTATATTATCCTCATTTCAGTAACCGTAGGAATGGTGGTGGTGGTTGCTATCTTTTCTGCCCGTGCAACCACAAAACCGGTGCAGGAATTGATTGAGATTGCAGCGCATGTCGGCGAAGGGAAACTGGATAAAGACATAAAGATACAAAGTTACGATGAGATTGGTGTTTTGATTAACGTATTCAATGAGATGATAAGAAATATGCGGTTATTGTCAACTCAGGCAATGGTGATATCCAGGGGTGACCTTACAACCAGTGTGGATGCAAAAGGAGAGCTTGCTGGCGCATTTAACGATATGCTCGGAAATTTACGCTCGTTGATCGAACAATCTCAGGATTCGATTACACGCATTTCCACCGCTGCGGTGGAAATGTTGTCCAGCTCTGAGGAACAATCAAGCGGCACTTCTGAATTGGCCGCTTCTGTAGGAGAAATAACCGCAACAATTGAGGAACTTTCCACTTCTGCGAAACAGATTGCCGCAAACGCAGAATCTGTGGCGAAGGTTGCCGAGGATTCAGAAACCACATGCCATCATGGTATGGAAGCCGTTTCGGCATCGATTCACATCATGGAAGATATTAAGGGGGTGACACAGGACAGTGCGTCCAAAATTCTTTCTCTCAGTGAAAAAGCGCAGAAGATTGGAGACGTGCTGGGAATTATTAAAGAGATTGCGGGTGAAACGCACTTGCTGGCCTTGAATGCCTCGATAGAGGCGTCTGCCGCCGGTGAATTTGGCAAACGGTTTGGCGTGGTGGCGGCAGAGGTGCGGAGGCTTGCAGAACGGACAAAGACGTCTGCAGAAGAGATAAAAGGCGTTGTTTCTGAGATACAGGTGGCAACCAACGCCGCCGTTTTATCTACAGAACAGAGTGTAAAAAATGTGGAGAAAGGTGTTGGAGTGGTGCAAAAGGCAGGGCAATCTATCGAATCTATCCTGGATTTGACAAAAGAAACAACGGACGCCTCCAAACAAATCGTTATGGCAACGCAGCAGCAGAAAAGCGCCACAGAGCAAGTGGCAGTGACCATGAAAGAAATATCTGAGGTTGTAGGACAGACGGCCGCGGGATTGAAACAAACCACAGCCGCTGTCGCCGAATTGAATAAACTGGCAGACGATTTAAAGGAAATAGTTAAAAAGTTCAAGACCTGATATGGTAAATGATTCTTCGGCAAAATTGTGTGGGTAGGCTAGAATTCCTCCCCCTTGATGGGGGAGGGTTAGGGTGGGGGTGCTAAAGAGTTGAGAAACAAACTTCAAAATATTGCTAAAATTCTCAGGAAAAGACCCACTGAGGCAGAGAAATTCATGTGGAGGTATTTAAGATCAAGACAATTAAGAGGTCTCAAATTCAGAAGACAGGAACCAATTGGCAATTATGTGGTAGATTTTGTGTGTTATGAAAAGAAGATAATCGTAGAAATTGATGGTGGTCAGCATTGTGCAGAAAGAGACGGCAATAGAGATAGATGGTTAGAATCGCAGGATTTTAAAATTTTAAGATTTTGGAATACCGAAGTGTTGAAGAATGCACAAGGAGTGTGGGAGGTAATAAGAAAGAATTGTTTATCATGTGATTCACCCTCCCCTGCCCCTCCCATCAAGGGAGGGGAAATTTATGAGCATGATCACAGAAAAGCCTGAAGAAGTATATGGTAAATATCCTGGTGTTTAAAATAGGGGTAAACTGTTTTGGAATAGAAACTGCACATGTAAAATCCATAACGAAAAATGCTGAACGGGTTAGAGGTAAACCTTTTCCAGGCTTTGCAGATGGCCTTGTGGATTACGTATTTCCGGATAAAAAGATAAATAAATGTCGTGAGAGAGAATTTATAATAGTATCATTCGGGCGTGACGAGTTCGTAATGCCAATCGATGGGATAGTAGATATCTTTCAGGTATTAGAAAAAGATATCATGCCTATTCCTGCATTTGCCGTGAGGCATATGGCTAAAAAATTCTTTCAGGGTGTGTTTGCCGTAGGTGAGCAATTGGTATTAATAGTGGATGTGGGTGGATTATTAAATTAGGTCGTCTTCGACAACGACTCAAATGAAAATATCCCTCCCTTGATGGGAGGGACATAGGGAGGGTGATTAACATTTTTCACTCACCCCCACCTAGCCTCCCCCATCAAGGGGGAGGAACTGGCACTTTTAAATTCCTGTACATAAATTTCTAAAGGAGTGTGATAGAACAGTTTGATGCTGCGTTACCGATATGTACTTTGTTCCATGCTAATACTGACTGTCTTAATTTGTAATGGAGGGTTTGCTGAAGATGTGGAGGAACTTCATGGGAACAAAATTATGGACAATTCCTTCCTGCTTGAGGAGGCATACAATCAGGAGCCGGGAGTCATCCAGCATATTCAAACATTTCGATATTTGGAAAAGAGCGAGAACTGGGAATATTCTTTTACCCAGGAATGGCCTGTCCCGGGGCAGAGGCATCAGTTTTCCTACACAATTCCCGTTAGCTATCTGAATGATCCTGTGAATGAAACTAACATAGGAGACGTTGCGTTAAATTATCGTTACCAGCTTCTTTTCCAGGAGGGGGTGGCTCTTGCGCCTCGTTTTTCAACGCTGTTACCCACAGGAGATTATAAGGAAGGATTTGGCAGCGGCGCCCTCGGGTATCAGGTGAATATTCCACTGAGTTTGGAACTCCCTGGCAAATTGGTGAACCACTGGAATATGGGGACAACAATTACTCCGGGAAATAAAGAAGCTGGTGGAGCAGATGCCGATACCTTTGGATACAACTTTGGAACCAGCCTTATCTGGCTTGTATCGGGAAATTTTAACCTCATGTGTGAGGCGGTATGGAATTCCCCGGAATCTGTTCAGGTAGATGGCACAAAAACACGGAATGACTCATTTTTTATTAACCCGGGCGCCCGATTTGCCATTAACTTTGAATCTGGATTGCAGATCGTGCCTGGAATTTCTTTCCCAATTGGCGTGGGACCTTCAAAAGATGAATACGGTGTATTTTTGTATCTTTCGTTTGAACATCGCCTGTTTTGAATCTGATATAATATGAGCAATGGTTTCGATATAAAGACCTTTATCCCGAAGTTTGTGGACGAG
>DBJWYX010000036.1:0-5654 GCA_052360825.1 Candidatus Wunengus sp. YC64 | reverse complement strand
CTTATAATCCCCCCATCAAGGGAGGGAAAGTCCCCTCGCCCCTTGTGGGAGAGGGTCTGCGTGAGGAGTATTTCGTGTTAATACTACTATAATTATGAATAATGGTTTTGATATAACGACCTTTATCCCGAAGTTTGTGGACGAGAACAGGGACAGGATACAGAAATTAAATCGGACAATTCTTGCCTTTGAAAAAGATGCATCCAACCTTGAATTGCTCAAAGAGATCATGCGGGAAGTCCATACCCTGAAGGGGACGGCAAGGATGATGGGATTTGTCGATATCGTAACTCTGTCTCATAAGGTAGAGGATATGTTTGTGAAGGTTAAAGAAGGTGGTCTGCAATCCACAAAAGGACTGTATGACGTTGTGTTTCAGGCGTTGGACATGCTCGCAAGCATGGTGGAATTGAAACTCAAGGATGCGAAGACTTCGGTAGATGTGAACGAGATGTGCAGCCGGTTAGAGGTAATTTTAGGCGGCGGGACACCAGAGGTATCTGGGCTTAAAGAAGATACAGGTATGCCTGGAATGACAAAACCGCAAGACGAAAAAACCGAAGCCCCCATATCTCCTGTTCTTCCTCAAATAGAAAGGGAAGAGAAAAAATTCAAGGATGGTATGGCGGTGACAAAGGCAGCGTCTGATGGAAAAAAGAGTATACGGATAGGGCTTGATAAGGTTGATGTCTTGTATAATCACCTGGTTGAGTTGGTTATGGCGCAGATGTCCTTTCACCAAAGATATGACGATACTTTCAAACTCAATCGTTATGCAAAGCAATTAAAAGCCATACAAACTGAGTTGAACACTTCGTTGGGTGGGCAGAATACGAATAATAAAAGGTTGCATGAAATTCCTGCACAGTATAACCGGGCAGCGGAATACTTTCTGAAAGAGATGTCAAGGTATTCAGAGGCATACGAGGCAGACGTTGTTAAACTCGACGCCGTCACAGAGGGGATTCGTCAGCAAGTGATGTCCATGCGCATGCAGCCCATGTCCTTAGTATTTGATATGTCAGCCCGTCTGGTAAGAGACCTTTCAAGACAGTTCAATAAAGAGGTAAATCTCTTGATTTCTGGCGCAGAGGTGGAGTTGGATAACAATATCATAGAAATGTTAAAAGACCCTGTGGTGCATTTGTTGAGAAATGCAATAGACCATGGCATAGAAGAACCGTCTCTCCGAACATCTCTGGGTAAAAAAAAGGAAGGAACCATAGTATTGAGTGCGAAACAGGAAGGCGGGGACGTTTTGATTATTGTTGAGGATGATGGAAAAGGTATTGATAAAGAACAGGTAAAAGAAACAGCCATCCAAAAAGGGCTTTTGAGCAAAGAAGAAGCTACAAATGCGTCGGATGAAGAAATTTATGAAATTATAATGAAACCCGGATTTTCAACAAGTAAGATTATTACAGATACATCAGGACGTGGTGTGGGCATGGACGTCGTAAAAACGATGGTAGACAGATTAAACGGTTCTCTCATTCTTGAATCAACTAAGGGGCATGGCTCCAGGTTTATTTTAAAAGTGCCGGCGACGATTGCTCTCATGAATGTTCTGATTCTACGGGTTGGAAATATGACGCTTGCCGTTCCCTCTGCGGGTGTCAACTGTGCGGTACATATTATTGGGAAAGATATAAGCACCCTGGAAGGAAAAGCTTCTGCTTTTGTAGAAGGTCAAACCATTCCCCTGATTCACATGTCGGATATTTTCATGCTGGCAAAAGAGGAGAGGAGCAGGGATGAGCGTGTCCCGATTATCATTTCACGTTCCGAGAGGGGGAAAATCGGTTTTATTGTGAGTGAGTTTTTATACGAAAAAGAAGTTGTTTTCCAGGAATTTAAAGGATATTTAAAAAGGCCGCGATATTTTTCAGGCGTTGCAACGCTTGGTACGGGTGAGATTGTCCTCATCCTGAATATACAGGAACTTGTAAAGGCGAGGGATTTATCGGGTGTATCACCCATAACGGAAGTTTCAAAGGGAGTAAAACCGCAGGTAAAAAGGAATACGATCCTGGTTGCCGAAGATTCAATGATAACGGCAGAATTGGAAAAGAATATCCTTGTGAATGCAGGCTACGAGGTCGATGTTGCGATTGACGGTATCGATGCTATGGATAAACTGCATGGAAAGAAATATGACTTGCTGGTAACCGATATCGATATGCCCAGGATGGATGGCTTTGAGCTGACGGCGAAGGTACGGGCGGATAAAAGGCTAAAGGACTTGCCGGTCATCGTGGTGACGGTAAGAGAGAAGGTTGAAGATAAGAGGAAGGGTATCGAGGTAGGCGCCGATGCGTACATTTTGAAAAAGGAATTTGACCAGAACAACCTGTTAAATACGATAAAAAGGTTGATAGGAGAATAACTTCACCACAAAACCGCAAAGGGCGCAAAGAAGGAAAGCAGAGGTTGAGAAGATGAGAAGTTGGGAAGCAGAGGAAGTCCCACCCTCTCAACTTCCCAATTTTCCAACTTCTTTCGCTTCGCGTTCTCTGCGTCCGCGGTGAATAATAAGGGGTAATTATGTTCGGAAAAATTAAAGTGCTGATTGTGGATGATTCTGGTTTTACCCAGGAAGTTTTAAAAACAATACTGGAAAAAGATTCAGCCATTCAGATAATTGAAATGGCCGGAGATGGTAAAAAAGCAATAGAATTAACCCAGAAGCTAAAGCCGGATGTCATTGTTATGGATATTAATATGCCTGTGATGAACGGCTTTGAAGCAACGGAACATATTATGGCATACTGTCCGACACCCATATTGATTCTTTCTTCTGTTATAGATAAAGAGGGGATTTTTACGACGTTTAATGCCCTTGCTGCCGGTGCGGTTGACGTGATGGAGAAACCTTCCATGCTGCCGAGCAACTCCTGGAGTAGTGTCGGTGATGTGCTTATCAAAAAGATAAAGTCGATATCTAAGGCAAAGGTTGTGACTCACGTAAAGGGAAGGGTAAAAGAGTTTTCTCCGCATGTTAAACCCGTCTCGCTGATTAAGTCAAATACGCCGGAAATTATTGGTATCGGGGCGTCCACGGGAGGTCCTTCTGTGGTGATGCAGATATTGAAAAGCATTCCATCTGACTATAACCCGGGAGTTCTGGTTGTTCAACATATGGCGAGTGGTTTTATAAAAGGGTTTTCAGACTGGCTTGGGGCTGCGTGTAAGGTAAAAGTCAAGCTGGCTAAGGATGGTGAAAGGATTGAAAGCGGACAGGTGCTGGTTGCCCCTGACGGGTGCCATACCATAGTCCGTAGTAAAAAAACCATCGGGTTGGTTTCGGGTGAAAAGGTACACGGTGTAAAACCATCCGTAGATGTCCTGTTTAACTCTATTGCCGAGGTATATGGCAATAGCGCTGTTGGTGTTTTATTGACCGGTATGGGCGCGGATGGCGCGGAAGGTTTAAAACATATTAAGGACAACGGCGGCATTACGATTGCGCAGTCAGAGGATTCCTGCGCTGTCTTTGGCATGCCAAAGGTTGCCATAGAAAAAGGGGCTGCAAGTAAGGTGTTATCTATAGAAGAGATTGTTCGTGCGTTAAAAGTCATTAATAATAAACAATAATCAGCATAGCAGCCGGTAGGATTATTAAACTCGATGTCTAGTTGTATGACTTTTGGGAGTAAATTGGAGGTAGAATATGGAGAAGGGAACCATTCTGGTCGTAGATGACAGTCCATTAATATTGGAAATGATAAGTAAATTTCTGAATACCAATGGATATGAAGTGCTTACTGCCAGTGACGGAATTGAGGCAATTGAAAAGGCATTTAGGGAACTGCCGGATATGATTGTCCTTGATGTTATGATGCCCAGAATGAATGGGTATCAGACATGCCGTTTGTTGAAATCAGACCATGAAACCTGCGATATTCCAATTATTATGCTGACCGTAAGAGACCAGACAAGCGATAAGTATTGGGGTATCCAGACCGGCGCCGATGTCTATTTATCTAAAGAATTTGAACAACCCATACTGTTAAAAACGATAGAGACACTTATACAAAAGAGACGGAAGATTCCTGCTGCAAAGTCGCTTATCAGGGGGACCAGTTTGATTAGCGCCGTCGATATTGTTTCCAAAGTAAACGAGCAGCTTGACAAAAAGCTGTTTGAAGCAACGGTATTAAACGAAATGAGTTCCTTGATTGAAAGAGGAATTGAGGATTTTGAAGGCATTGTAAATATTGTGATGGAGACATTGGCAAGGATTCTGGATTATGATGTGGCGGCAATTGTTACTATAGAAGAGCATGATATCGGATGTTTTTTTAAAATTAATAAACCCAGTAGTGAACTGCGTCTGAGAGAGGTGCAGGAATATACAAAGAACTACCTGAAAGAAAATAATATTTGTTTGTCTTCCTCAAACAAAATGGAGGTTTTTGGCACAGACAAGATAGAACAGGCAAGCGTTACAAGCGAACGGAAAATAGCATACTTTGATGTGCCAATAAGATTCGCTGATAAGATGGGCGGGCTGATTGTCTTAGCGCGCAATGCCTCCGAAAAAATAGACGGCAAAGAAGAAGATTTTTTTAAGGTGGTCGTAAAACAGGCTTTTATCATAATGGAAAATTCATGGCTTTATAATAAGGTGAAGAGTCTTGCGGTTACCGACAGCTTGACGGGTATCTATAATCATGGTTTCCTGTATGAATGTTTGTGTAAAGAATACGCCAGGGCTGAAAGGTATAAGCTGCCCCTTTCCTTTCTGATGCTGGACATGGATTATTTTAAAAAGGTAAACGACTTCTACGGTCATCCTCAGGGTGACACCGTGTTATGTAAAATATCACACATTTTAAGAAATAACGTTCGAGTCTGTGATACCATCGGGCGGTACGGTGGTGAGGAGTTTTCGATTATCCTGCCTGAATCAAAACTGGAGGATAGCGTAAGTTTGGCTGAAAGAATTAGAAAGGAAGTTGAACAATATAATTTCGGGGATGTGAACAAGGTAATCAAGTGTACCGCCAGTATTGGTGTTTCCAGCTATCCATGTCCTGATGTAAAAAATCTAGAAGACTTAATTAATAAGGCTGATAGGGCGCTTTACAATGCAAAGGCCGAGGGTAGGAATCGGGTGTGCATTATTTAGTATCGGATTCATTTATGCGGGTTATATGATGTATTGCATAGAGAATCCCCCTTAGAAAACCTAGGTGGGCTTAAAGAAATCCCCCTTAGAAAAGGGGGCGAGGGGGTTGTAAGCTTGTCCTCATGACAATGGGGAATAGCCCGGAAAACACAACCCCCTGAATCCCCCTTTTTTAAGGGGGACTTAAACGGAATAACTCGATGGAAAAAACGAAACAGGTGTTGTCTAAAATAGTTTTTGATAAATTTCGTCAGTATATAGAGGGCCGCACAGGTATCTATATTGACGATAGTAAGCAAAATTCATTTAAAATAAGCCTGGACGCCCGTATGGGAATCCTGGGTATAAAAGATTATGATGCTTATTATTCGCTTATTACTACGAATGCCAGGGGGAAAAAAGAATTTGACGAATTATTGAATCTCATATTGATTAAAGAGACATTTTTCTTCCGTGACGATAGGCAATTGAATGTTTTAACGAAAAATATCCTGCCTGAATTGATTGAAAGAAAGAAAGAGAA
>DBJWYX010000035.1:0-13245 GCA_052360825.1 Candidatus Wunengus sp. YC64 | reverse complement strand
TGCTATTCTGCAGGAAAAAAGCCTATGCTCCAAAATTCCAAATCGCAACAAGGGGCGTACAGGCTGATTAAAACAATCTTATAATTAAATCGGAGTAACAGTTCCCCCCCCTCCCCTAACCCCTCCCACCAGGGGCGGGGGAAAAACGTTTCCTCTCCCTTGATGGGGGAGGTGAGGTGGGGGTGTTGAACTGTTATGAATCGGAGGCTGACAAAATGAGACTCACTGAAAACCTCGTAACTTTTCGTTTAAAGTTAAAAAATGCCCCTGGCATATTGGGCATGGCCCTTACTGCCATTGGTAAGTTAGGTGGCAGCATGGGCAATATTCAAATTATAAAAGCTGAAAAGGAATTTAAGGTCAGAGATCTGGCCGTATATGTCAGCACCGACAAACAGGTCAAAGATATTGTGAGCGCAATTTCGGCCATTGGAAAGGAATTTGTTGAAGTCGTCAGCGTCA
This sequence comes from Candidatus Wunengus sp. YC64, assembly GCA_052360825.1. GTDB lineage: Bacteria > Planctomycetota > Brocadiia > Brocadiales > Brocadiaceae > Wunengus. The sequence goes on along the minus strand of DBJWYX010000035.1, from coordinate 12,783 downwards.
AAGACAAGGTCTTCGAACTTCACGAGAAGGGAAAAATATTTTTAAATAATCGCATCAGCATTTCTACCTTTGAAGACCTTTCACGAGTATATACACCCGGCGTAGCCAAAGTTTGCATGGCCATCCACGAACGCCCGGAACTGGCCAGGGAATATACCATTATCAAGAATACTGTAGCAGTTATCACCGATGGCACTGCCATTCTTGGATTGGGCGATATTGGCCCTGTAGCAGGAATGCCCGTTATGGAAGGCAAGGCCATGCTATTCAAGGCATTTGGGGGTATTGATGCATTTCCCATTTTGTTAAACACCAAGGATGTAAACGAAATAGTCAATACGGTTATAAACATAGCCCCTACTTTTGGCGGCATTAACCTGGAGGATATTTCAGCCCCCCGCTGTTTCGAGGTCGAAAAGAGGTTAAAGGCAGCCTTAAAGATTCCCGTATTTCACGACGACCAGCATGGCACAGCAGTGGTTTGCCTTGCAGGTCTCATTAATGCATTAAAAGTGGTTGGGAAAAAGATAGAAAATGTTTCTATCGTTATCAGTGGCGCCGGCGCTGCAGGAACATCAATTGCCAAAATACTTCTCAGCGCAGGCGCGAAGAACATAGTGGTATGCGATACTGCCGGAATTATTTATAAAGGCAGAAAGACCCATATGAATCCTGACAAGGAAGCCTTGTCAGAAATTACAAATCCAAACAATGAAAAAGGAGTGATTGCCGATGCTATGAAGGGAAAGGATGTTTTCATCGGTGTCTCCGGGCCAAATATGATTACAAAGGACATGGTAAAGACTATGAATAAGGATTCCATAGTCTTTGCTATGGCAAATCCCACGCCGGAGATCGAACCTGATTTGATTGAGGGTGTCGCCAGGATTATTGCTACAGGCAGGTCAGATTATCATAACCAAATCAATAACGTACTTTGCTTCCCGGGCCTTTTCAGGGGGGCATTGGATATTGGGGCAACAACAATCAATGATGAGATGAATATGGCGGCAGCATACGCCATTGCGAACGCTATTGATGAGGATCATCTATCCGAGGATTATATTATACCAAGCGTTTTCAATGAGAAGGTGCATAAGGAAGTAGCTAAGGCAGTTGCTGATGCTGCCATCAAAAATGGCGTTGCTACCCGACAATTATTTTAAGAAATACATTCCATATCTATGGTAATATTGGAACTTAAATCAATTTCAATAGGTAGTATCTTATTCTTTTTAGCATCACGTAGCAATTTCACTTTTGGTCTAGATAGTTGCTGGATATTTAAAGACATTACAACCCCTGTAAAATCCTTATTTATTCCATTCTTGATTCTAACTTCGGAACCCACAGGGTATTTAGGCATCACACCAAGAAAACATTCTACTAATTCCCGATTAAACTGTGTTCCAGACCCATCTTTTATAAGCCCATATACAAAATCAGGAAGCAACCCTTTACGATACGGCCTATCCGAAATACAGGCATCGTAAAAGTCCGCAATTGCCGCAATCTCAGCAATCATAATCAATTTATCCTGCCCAGTGTAACCAACGTTACCACTATCGATTTTATTATTGCCTCTTAAACCCCGAGGATAACCTTTACCGTCCTGTCTCTCATGGTGTTGATAAGGAATATGCTTTGAAGCCTCTCCTATATTACCAATATCCTTGAGCAACTCGTACCCGTAAGTGGTGTGTTGCTTTACTTGTTCATATTCTTCCGCCGTTAATTTGCCTGGTTTATTAATAATCTTTTCATCGATAAAAATCTTTCCAATATCGTGAAGAAATTCGCCAATGGCAATTTGTCTCAATTTGTCTTTATCAAGCAATAACCTTTTTGCTATGATTATGGCTAACACTGCCGTATCAACAGAATGTTCAAAGGTATAATTATCAAAACTCTTAATCGAATTTAAACCAGACAAAATATCTTCATTCATAAGCTCATCAACAAATGAATTAATGTCTTCACACATGCGCTTAAAAGCAGGATTTGCCTGAAAGGCGTTTTTGATCTTTGGTGTATTAATGCTTTTGATGACGGATTCGGCAGTATCTGCTTCTATATTTACTATCGCGGACTGTGTTAATTCGTATGTCTTAAGAATGTCTTTCGTGGCCATAATGCGGATTTTGTCAGATATTGGATCTTTAATGACAATATCCGCAGTCTCCTCATCATCGATATAAACTTTGATAAATCCTCTTTTTTTCAATCCGTTAATGTGACCCTCAACGAGCACTACCCCCCTGTTTAATAATACCTCATAATTATCTCCGTAAACAGCCTTGCCAAGCACCATTCCCGGTGTTACATTTTGTATGTGCATTCTTCTCATAAATACTTACTTAAACCTTTATTTTAAAAAAGATACGAAAATATAAATCGGCTTCTATGAGTAACCTTTTCTGTGTGTGAAACGCAACACATGCAGATGAAGGTGGTGGAAGAAACCTCTGAAACATAGGAGCAAAATAAATGCCAATCTATAAGGACTTAGAAGTGTAGTTCCATGCCTTCCTGTGCCGCAAAACATTCCATGTGATGATAAGACCCATTCAAATTCTCTTTGCAATTTGCCGCAAAGATGTCAATTTGCTCATCAAAATGATCCGGGTCGTGATGGAAGAGCGCCAGCCTGCTCACCCTTCCCTCTTTCGCAAGATTCAGTACTTCGCTGAGAGATGAATGCCCCCAGCCAGTCTTTGTTTTGTATTCCTCATCTGTATATTGTGCGTCATGGATGAGTAAATCCGCGCCGCTAATTAATTTTAAAATCTTTTCTCTGGTGTCTGATTTATATTTCAATCTAAAAGTCTCATGTGCCCATGATGGTACCAGTTCATTATCAGTAAAATAACATATCTTTGTCTTTCCAAAAGTTACCACATATCCCATAGCCTGGCCTGGATGATTGATATACACGGTGTCGACCTCTGACCCGTCGATAATGTTACGTCCTTCCGAGAGTATTTGAAATTTCATGTGGGCCGACAAAGATTGTAATTTAACGGGGAAATATATGCTTTCCATTTGATTTGATATAATTCTGTCAAGCCTTGCCTCTTGCAAATCCATGCCGAGGATAACAATTTCGTTTCCCTCAATATACGAAGGCATGAAAAAAGGCAGGCCCTGGATGTGATCCCAGTGGAAGTGGCTTAGAAATATATGAGCTTTAAGCTTTCTCTCTCCTTTACACAATACGTTCCCAAGTTCTCTGATACCAGTGCCCGCATCAAAAATAAACAATTGATTGTTAGGCAGTCGAACTTCCACGCACGGGGTATTTCCACCGTATTTTATATACTTTACACCAGGGGTGGGAATGGATCCCCTGACGCCCCAGAATTTGACTTTAATTCCAACCTTCAATATATATCCTATTTTTTAGTATTGTCATCCGGCAGGATGTGCCTTACCCCTATTTCGTACTGTCCCATAAACTCATTTACACGAACCACCTCGACAAAGATTTTTTTATATATCCGGTCGTAGTCCGGAGAAATGGCCAAGACACTTCCCGCCTCTAATTTTTTATTTGTTTTTAAGCGAAGCCCACCCCTGGAAATATCCACAACTGTCCCTTCAAAGGTGGATTCTTCCTGTTTGTCAGCCATTTTAAGTTTACAGGGAAAGATTTCATAAAAGCGTTCCTGTTCCCGTCGTTCCATGAGTATGTAATCTTCTTGATCCGCTTTTTTTTGAGATTTTGCACCTTCTTCCTTTATCCTCGTAATAAGATTTTCAATGCAACTTCGCGCCTCATGAAGTTCATCCAGAGATAACTCTTCTAATATTTTCAACACCTTTTCTTTGGAAGACATATTCTATTCTTATTGCCATAATTGTAGGTATTCGACACACATTACTTCCGCAACTTTAATAATTATTACAAATTAGAATTAAAAAGACAATCTCTTTTTCTTACTCCTATCAACAATACCCTACAAAATATCATCCAAAAATTTATTTGTGTAATAACCGCTTTTTGTAATAATTACAAATATATGATGTAAAAATTACATGATTTCAGATTTAACAACGACTTTATAACAGCGGGAATAAAAATTCGTTTAATTCTTACTTTATACATCAATTATACTTACAGCACTTACCTACCCTATCAGATAGATTTGGTACTTCCATTGCTAATCTTTTACCTGCAGATACTCCCTGATTATTTGTCTTTCTTTCATAACTATACATGCAGCATGCTGTGCTCTAAGGTTTTCATCTACGGTGAACCTCCCGGTGCCGGGGTGAAAGCCAGAGGTGCAGCTTGCTGCGTTTAACATTTTTCCTGGAATTGTATACTCGAAAAGAAGAATGAGACAGAAAACGGTACTCATAACAGGTGCGACGGGATTTTTAGGAAGCTACATCACCAGAGAACTGTTTGAGGCAGGTTTTCACTTGAAACTCCTGGTCAGAAAGACAACAACGGGCGCAAAGGAACGACTTTCTGAGGTGTTTCCGGCGAACTACGAGTTAAAGACACTCCTCAAACGCATTGAAATAATCGAAGGGGATATTTCCAGCAATTATCTCGGTCTGAGTGCGCGGGAGTATTTTAAATTAGCAGCTACAGTGGATGAGGTGTTTCACTGCGCTGAGACAACACAATTGAGAAAAGGGGAAGACGACGCCCATGCCAGGATAAATGTGTTGGGAACGGCGCTCGTGAGCCTGTTCTGTATCACGAAAAGGCATAAGCGGCTTCACTATATTAGTACGGCATATGTCGCAGGGAAGAGGCGCGGCGTGGTTCTGGAAGACGAATTGGAGAAAGGTCAGTCATTCAATAATGGCTACGAGAGGTCGAAATACGAAGCAGAGAGGTACCTTGCGGTGTTTCTGGGACAATACCGAATTCCCTGCACCATCTATCGTCCTGGTATCATCACGGGGGATGCGATTACGGGGTATGCCAGGAAGTGGGATAATATTTATGTGTTTTGCAGGGAGTTGAATCGTCTGAATGCTCACGGAATGGCCAAAAACAGACATCCTTTTCTATTCCCGCTGAGAATTCCCGGTGATAAGTACAGTACCGTGAATCTGGTGCCTGTGGACTATGCGGCGCGTGCGATAGCAGCCATCTCCGTGAAGGTAGAAAGTATCAACAAGACATTCCATATTGTCAATCCATCGCCTCCGACACTGGGGGAACTTGCGGTGTGGCTCATGGTTGCAACGGGCAATCATCGGATTAAAGTAGTGCCTCTGCACGAATTCAACATGCAGCCACAGACCAGGGAAGAGTTGCTATTTGCACGGAAGACGGCGATATTCCAGCCCTATATGTTTGGGGAGGCATGTTTTGATTCCACGAATACAAGAAACCTGTTAAGTGGTACTGGAATCGAGTGTCCGATAATCACGGATGATTTAATCTGCAAGTTTAATAAGTATGCAATTGAAATGAACTGGAGAGAGAAGGGTCAAATTGCAAAAAAGATTGAGAAATTAGATAACGGGTTTAAATATTTCTATACCAATTTGAACACCACGATCATATGAACAAAAGGCCGGAAATATCAGGAGATATTACCTCTGACATTAAAAACGAATGACTTGATTAATTAAAAAAGCAATTGGATATTTTGAATATTTAAGGTATTTTATTACTAAATAAACGGGCAATAGAGCAGGTTTCATATAACGTTTTACATTTTAATCAGTCATAATAATAGAATGTTTAGTTTCACTGATAATAAAAAACTTGATAAGCTTTATCAAGAACGAGATTGGAATGGCATTATTGAAATTGCCGAACGCCATTTCAAGGAGGATATAATAAACGTAAAGGTCTTAAACGACCTTGCTGTTGCTTATAAGAAAATAGGCAGAGACAGCGACGCATTTCTCGTCTGCCAGAAAATATACGAAAACTACCCAATAACCGATATTTTGAAGGAAAGTGTCAACACGGGAATACGGTACATGAGGTACCACCTCGTCATGGGCGAATTATTGTATTTACGGGGAGAATATGAAGAAGCATTACATATCCTCAATCAATTGAAACTCATTGGAAGCCATTTCTCAGATAAATTCTATATACTCGCTAAAATTTATATCAAAAAGGGCCTTGTTGATAAGGCATTGGACGAATATAGAAACCTGTTCCATCTCTGTCCACACCGTTATACGACGGCGCTCAAAGGATTTGTTGAAATTATTGAATTGGACCCGCTCAATGAATCTGCTTATAAATCTCTTTACGAGGTATATAAGAAAAAAGGGATACTGGACAAAGCGATTGCGGAATACGAAGCCACTTCCCGGCTCAACGATAATTCCATGAATAAATATATTTTAGGACATCTCTACTATTATGCAGGAAGAATCAAAGACAGCATTGCATATTTCAATAAGTTTCTTACACTACCGCCAAACGATACTAATATACAATTTTTCCTTGCTTATATTTATTCTGAAAATAATGAAGTGGAACGCGCCGTGGGTATTTTTCAGGATTTAATTATAAAAGACCCCTCGAAACTCAGGGTTGCCATCTCACACCTTGAAAAATTACTCATGCACAAATTAGACGAAAAGCAGACACCGTGCCTCCTGAACGCACTGTGCGAATTCTGCGCACAAGTAACGGCAACGGACGTCCCATTGGCAGAAAATGTTTTAGCAAAAATCATAAAGCTAAAACCAAATGACGGCATCTACCAGACCAAATTAGAAACCTTACTTGACAGGGCAGCGGAGCTGTATATCAAGGGAGGGCAGGTCGATATGGCATATGAACGGCTGCAAAAACTGATACATTTAAGACCTGATAATGTGAATTATGCAAAACGCTATAAAGACGCGCATAAAATAATTATCGAACCAAAGATTAAAAACCTTGAGAAAATTTTGTCGAACATAAATCTTCCGGAAGAAGAGGCCAACAGGATTCGATATGAACTTGCAACCTTTTACGAAGAAAAAGAGGACGATAAGGCGCTGTCGCTGCTCCAAACGATCGAACGAGTTCCATCCGAATACCAGCTTGATGCCCAACTCAGGCTTGGAAAATTGTTTTTCAAAAAAGGCACACGGAACATTGCAGAGGAATATTTCAACAAGGTAATTGAAGCCGTTATGCCTATGGATAAAAAAGTGGATTTCCTCTACCAAATAGGCGCTGCATTCGAAGAACACGACATTCCTGAGAAGGCGCTCGACATTTACAAAAAAATAATATCTTTTGACATTGGTTACAAGGATATCGCGAAACGGCTTGAAATTATTACCCAAAGACTCAAAATGAAAGAGACCATGAGCGCCTCTGAACTTGTACTCGAAGATCGATATGAAGACATACAGCTTATCGGGCAGGGCAGTATAGGCGTAGTCTACAGGGCGGTGGATAAAATCCTTAAAAGAAAAGTAGCTTTAAAGGTTATCAAGGATGCTTATAAAAATAACAAAGAAGCTATCGAACGATTTGTTCGTGAAGCACAATCAGTCAGTCTTTTTAAACATCCCGGTTTTATTACCATATACGATATAAATATCAATAAGCAGTTCTTCATTGTAATGGATTATGTCGAGGGGGAAGACCTCCAGCTTCTTATGAAAAAAGGGGCGTTACCCATGAAAGACGCCGTTCAAATTGCAATCAATATATGCGATGCCTTAAGCTGCGCTCATCAAAACGGGGTTGTTCATCGTGACATCAAACCCGGTAATATACTTGTCATGAAGGATCTGAGAATAAAAATATCCGATTTTGGACTTACCCAATTAATGACGCTTTCGGTAATAGGACAGCCAGGACAGGTGTTAGGTGCGCCGGTGTATTTGTCCCCGGAACAAATCAGGGGAGAAACGTTAGACTATCGCAGCGATATTTATTCCTTTGGCATTATCCTTTATGAAATGCTCACGGGAAAGACCCCATTTAATGAAGGCGACATCGGCTATCGCCACATCAATGAAGAACCACAACCACCTGCTACGCTAAACTCAAAAATCCCCCGATGGCTTGAAAACATCGTCCTCAAATGTATCAGGAAAAAACCTGAGGATAGATATCAACAAACCGACCATCTCCTCAAGGAAATAAAATCCTATTCCAAATTTATCCTGGATTCTTAGCAATAAACAACTGGAACAATAACAGACAAGCTCGGTAATTGGGAATGAGGATATCGTGAATCGTCGCAAGCTTCCCATCGTTCCGACATGCTCCAGCGTACAGGCATGAAAAGTAGTACAAACCAGAAGAATGCAGAAACAGAACACACAGAGAGCAAAACCAAATCCATCGTATCCTCAGCACTCAGCGTTCATCCAAAAGTTTTTTTATCTGGTTCATATCATTCGCAGGAGCCTTACAGGCATAATTTTCACAGATATAAGCCGTTGCCTTGCCATCTATCGCCTTTTGTTCCTTGACGAACCCGATAATTTCTTCGGTAGATTTATCCTTTTCCTGATGTAATATTACGACCTTGCCAGGCAGGAATCTCTTTCTTATTTCCTTGAGTATCTGCTTTGTATCATCAGAGCCTGGCTCTCCTGCAATGACAATCTCCTTCGTGGGACCTAAGGCAAAGTCAAGGGCACACAGAAATTGGGCATATCCGGACGGATAATTGTTTACCGTCTCTGCAAAGGTTCTCATAATTTGCCCGGAAATATTTGTCAGATCCAGGTTCCCGGTCATACGGCTTAATCTCAAAATATTCATGAGAGCGACTGAATTCCCGGAAGGTGTAGCTCCGTCATATATCTCCTTGGTCTGCGCAATGAGTTGTTCATTCCTTTTGCCGCTAAAAAAGAAGCCACCCCCCTTTTCATCCCGGAAATCATCAATCATCAGCTTGTTGAGTTCCAAAGCTATTTTAAGGTATTTCACCCCAAAGGTTGCCTCGTAGAGATCTATTAAACCCCATACAAAATAAGCATAGTCATCCAGATGTCCTGGAATAGCTGCCTCACCTAGTCTGTATCGTTTTAGCAGCGAACCATCCTTCAGCCGTAAGGTGTTCGAGATAAAATCTGCCGCACGCATCGCTGCCTGCGCATACTTTGGCTCATTGAGCGCCTGGGCGCCCTTTGCCAGCGCTGCAATCATCAATCCGTTCCAGGAGGTAAGTATTTTATCGTCCTTGTGAGGCCGGATGCGTTTCTCACGGACAGTAAAGAGTTTTGCCCTGGCCTTGCTGAGCATTTCCCGGAGGTCTTCGAGTTTTATACCCTCCAGTCTGGCAAAGGCATTTATTTCTTTATCCACGTGCAGGATGTTCTTTTCCTCAAAATTACCCTCTTTGGAGACGTCATAAAAATCACAGAATATCTTTCCGTCCTTTTCACCCAATATTTTTATGATTTCGTCAGGCGTCCAGACATAACATTTCCCTTCTACTCCTTCACTGTCGGCGTCCTCGGCGGAATAGAAACCACCCTCCGGAGAGGTCATGTCCCTCAGTATATAAGTAAAGATATCTTTTACAATATCGGCATAAAATTCCTTCCCCGTGGCTTGATATGCCTCAATATAAGCCATCGCAAGCAACGCCTGGTCATAGAGCATTTTTTCGAAATGCGGTACAAGCCAGTATTCGTCCGTGGAATATCTGTGGAATCCACCTCCCAACTGATCGTATATGCCGCCACGCCCCATCCGATCAAGGGTTTTTTCAACTATTTCCAGAGCCGTGGGGTCGTTACTGCGCTTCCACCACCGAAGGAGAAAGGTATAATTATGGGGAGTCGGGAACTTGGGCGACGTGCCAAAACCACCGTAAATATTGTCGTAATTACCCGTCATCTGTTCGTAGGCATGCTTTAAAGTATCGGAAGTAAGCGTTTCTGTAGTTGATGGTTCAGATACTGTTTGCAATACTTTTACCACCTGTTCGCTTGATGTAAGCACACTCTCTTTATTCGTCTTCCACAGATTGGATATCTGCTTTAGAATGGCAATGAACCCGGGATTCCCGTACCGTTCGGTTTTCGGAAAGTAGGTGCCTGCATAAAATGGTTTTCTTTCCGGCGTCAGGAAAAGATTTAAGGGCCAGCCGCCGCTGCCGGTCATAGCCTGGCATACGGTCATGTAAATATTATCAATGTCAGGCCGTTCTTCCCTATCGACTTTTATTGACACAAAATTTTCATTCAGAATTTTAGCAACCTCTTCATCCTCGAATGATTCGTATTCCATGACGTGACACCAGTGACACGTTGAATAACCAATGGAAAGGAAGATGGGTTTGTTTTCCCTTGCTGCCTTCTGAAACGCCTCTTCCCCCCACGGATACCAGTCAACCGGGTTATAGGCATGCTGCAGGAGGTATGGACTTTTTTCGTTGATTAAATGGTTAGGCTTCCCTTTGTGAGGGGTTTTAATGTCCGTCTGGGAATTTTTTGTGTGGGGACTGTTTTCGTTTGCCTTCATATCATTAATTACGCAACCTTTCAAAAAAATGGATAGGACAAAAGTTCGTAACAACCGTAAATAGATATTGTCCACAGAAAGGGATAAAAATTTACCCATATTATTATTTCATTGTTAAAGAAATTGCTATTTTACCCACTGCGGGTTCGAGTTTGCAACTCGAATCCAAAAAGGGAAACCGGGGGTTGCTTTTTCCCCGGATTATTTTTTAAGGATAGCGAAATTCTTCTTCTTTTTAAGTCCACATCCAACACCGTAGCCGTTACTTTCTGTTGAACTTTAACCACATCATTGGGATTTTTTACAAACCGGTCTGCAAGCTCGCTGATATGCACCAACCCGTCCTGATGCACCCCTATATCCACAAAAGCGCCAAATGCGGTAACATTGGTGACTATGCCGGTGAGTGTCATGCCGGGCTGTACGTCCTCTAGTTTTTCAATTCCCTCTGCAAACTCAACATTTTCAAACTTTTCCCTGGGGTCCCGGCCAGGCTTGGCTAATTCACCAATAATGTCAGTCAATGTCGGAATACCCACCTTTTCCGTCACATACTTTTTGAGATCGATTTTTTCCCTGATTTTTTCGTCGCGCATCAAATCGGTAATTGAGCATTTGAGGTCTTGCGCCATAGTATCTACAATTGGATAACTTTCCGGATGCACGGCGCTCCCATCAAGAGGATTATTTCCCTCTCGTATGCGTAAAAACCCCGCCGCCTGCTCAAATGCGCTCGGACCCAGCCTGGATACATTCCGGAGTTCTTCTCTGGATGCAAAAGGACCGTGTTCGTTCCGGTACTCCACGATGTTTTTGGCAAGCTGCGGCCCAAGACCCGAAACGTACATAAGGAGCTGCTTGCTTGCCGTATTCACGTCAACACCTACTTTGTTCACACAACTGATTACCACATCGTCAAGACTCTTCTTTAACGCACCCTGGTCGACATCATGCTGGTACTGTCCCACACCGATAGATTTTGGATCTATCTTTACCAACTCTGCCAGCGGGTCCATAAGACGCCTGCCAATGGATACTGAACCGCGCACCGTCACATCGTGATCAGGAAATTCCTCACGCGCAGTTTCCGAAGCGGAATACACGGATGCTCCGCTTTCGTTTACCATCACCACGGGAACCTTTCGGGAAAGTTTTAGGGAACGAATAAAGGACTCTGTCTCTCTTCCCGCAGTACCGTTTCCAACGGCAATGGCTTCTATTTTAAACCGTTCGCAGAGGTCAATGATTTTAGAAGCGGCCTCTGCAGAGGATTTATCGGATTGGTGGAGATATATGGTATCGGAATGCACCAACTTTCCCTGACTATTCATGCAAACCACCTTACATCCCGTGCGGATACCAGGGTCAACGGCAAGGATATTTTTCTGACCAAGGGGTGCGGCAAGCAGGAGTTGCCGCAGGTTCCCGGCAAATACCTTGATTGCTTCTTCTTCCGCACGCTCTTTTGTTGCAAGGCGTATCTCCGTTTCTATCGAAAGGGACAAAAGCCTTTTGTAACTATCATGAACCGACATCCTGACCTGTTGAGAGGCCAATCCGTCGTTTTTTACAAAAAGCGCTTCCAGTTGCATCAATGCCTTATCCTCCGGAGGAATGATGCGGAAACCCAGGAATCCTTCCTTTTCCCCGCGCCTCATGGCAAGAATCCTGTGCGATGGCGCTTTTGCCACAGGTTCTTCCCATTCATAATAATCTTTGTACTTTATGCCCTCTTCCTCTTTACCGGTGACCACTTTTGATTTAAAGATTCCATACTGAAGATAGAGTTCGCGCATGTGCGTGCGGGCAGATTGATCCTCGCTTACCCATTCTGCAATAATGTCCCGCGCCCCTGCAAGGGCGTCTTCCACAGAATCAACCCCCTTTTCCGCACTAACAAAAGCGGCTGCTTCAGATGCCGGGTCTCTATCATCTTGGGCAAAAATGCACAGCGCCAGAGGTTCAAGTCCCTTTTCCTTTGCAATAGTCGCCCTTGTACGGCGTTTGGGGCGATACGGCAGGTAAATATCTTCCAGGACTGTAAGGGACTCAGCCGCTGCAATTTTTTCATTCAATTCGTCGGTAAGCTGGCCGCGCTCTTCGAGGGATTTCAGAATAGCCTCACGACGTTTATCCAATTCAATCAACTTGCTCAGACGGTCACGGATAGCCCCAATGGCAACCTCGTCCAGACTGCCCGTGGCTTCTTTTCTGTACCGTGCGATAAACGGGATGGTTGCCCCTTCATCAAAGAGCAGGGCAGTTGCCCTGACCTGCTTATTCGTTAATTTGAGTTCGGCTGCAATCTTTGAAACATGTACTTCGTTCATTTTCTCCCCTGAAATCAAAATGTATAATTTCGTATA
>DBJWYX010000034.1:0-13381 GCA_052360825.1 Candidatus Wunengus sp. YC64 | reverse complement strand
GGTAATATCGTGCGCCCACATGGGATGCTTTATAGTCCAAACCAGACCGGGAAGTCCCACACCTTTTGAAAAGGTGAATTCTTCGGACACAGGGAATTTTTCGAAACCATTTATGCTGCAATAACAAGCACGATCTCTCACCAAAAGTGTACTGTCGTGATTAGGCTTCCACGTCTCTCCATACACCCAACCTGTATGGTCGCATACCTTTTGCATGACAGTAACTAATGCATCATGTAAATCCCTGGCTTCACTGACCGCCAGAGTTACTGCCTGAAATAGGCGTATTTCCTCTGTAACCCGTTTATACTCAGTAATATCAGAGACAACACCCTGGAAGAAAAGAGGTTTGCCGTCATCATCCTTCACTAACACTGCATTATTGTAACACCATAATATCCGCCCATCGTAAGTCAGGCAGCGATATTCCGACTGAAATGGCCGGCATTTTTCACAGCTTGATTTATATTCAGCCAGCACTCGCGCGCGATCGTCGGGATGAATCTGTTTAGACCATAACTCAGGGTCGGCCAGCCATTCTTCAGGAGAAAAACCCAGAATCTGCTCAATTTGAGGACTAACATAACGTACGCTGCCTGCTTCGTCCACATCTGCGATGTAAGTAATGGCGGGGATTTGTTCGGCGAGTGTTTTATATTTCTTTTCGGCAAGACGGAGTTGTTCGTTAACATCTTCTGGTTTTTTCATGCGTCCTCGCCTGACGTTATCATGACAAACGGGGACATTTGTGTATGCCCGTCTGAAACTTTGTTGTAGCTCATAAATTTCGTTTCGAGTTGGTTCGGGCTTGCCGCCTGCACCGTAACGTTTTTAGGCATTCAAAATCAATAGTTCTTATTCTCTGTTTATTTTTCATGAAAGGTTAATAATGTGATAATAATTTATTTACTTCTGGATATTTTGAGCATATATCACTATCAAACCGATTGCTATAAACAAAACTACGGAATTCCTCTTTTTGTTTAGATGATAAAGTATTATATAAGTTATTCCAATCAGCAGCGCCATTTTTTTTGTGGTCTTCTCTATAAATGATATAGTTATCAGGCATTAAAAGTAACTTTTTAAATTCATTTTTGTTCTTTCCAAAGGCAGCTTCGAAAAACTTTCTTTTGGGTCCAACTACGCCATGGGTTGCGTTGAGAATACATTGAATACTCCTTAAATATCTTGGGTTCCAGTTTTTTCCTACAAATTTTCTATCTTTACCATGCTCTCCCAAAATAGGGGAGTATTTCATCGGGAATGACCAGATTCTTGTTGAGTAACCTGCCCTTTCAAACTCTTCATTAAGATCAATATTAATCCTAAGCCTCTGATAAAATTCATCAGGAGAATCGTCATAGTTGAAAAGGATATAGTTTGAAAGATATTTAATACCACATTCCGCAGCCAATCGTAACGCTTTAACATATTTTTCTTTCAGACTAAACCTGTCAAAAGCGATTCTTAAGGGTTTTATGGGTATCTCGGCTAACTTTTTCATTTTGTCTTTTGTTAATAGCCTTAAATCTATTCCCTGATTGAAATCAACGTATCTAAATCTCCCGTTTAATCTTGCGCCTTTGTGAAAACCAATGTCCTTTATTTCGTTTATTATTTTATCAAACTCTGCTGATGCAAGAACGTTGTTGTCCAACAAAAGCAAATCTTTCTTTTCTCCAAACTTTTCAGTAGTCAAAGCTACTTGTTTCTTTAAAGGGATATATGGTACATACTCAGGCTCTATTACGTAAACTACACAGAAAGGACAACGTCTTACACAACCTCGTGTCATATAGGCAAAATATGCGTTGCTGGCAGGATATTTATAGTCAATCTGCTCAAGCATGCTGTAATCAGGAACTAGACCGTCAATTAGATGGTCGTTAGGAAATCGCACTTTCCCCTTTTGGTTTAAGAGCCCCTTTACAGGTTTAAATCCAGTTGCATTCTCTATTTCATCTGCCAGGATGGTGGCCATGGGACCACCGATAAAAAGATTTTGCGGGTCTTTAACGCTAAATTCATAGTATTTTATTGTTTCAATGGTTTTGTCCCAATAAAAACTAAATAATGTAGTTATATAAATCCTATCCCAAATTTGTGACCTTATTTGTTTGTTTAATCCTTTTACAAAATGTACTTCGTCTCCTCGTTCTTTATGAAAAGCGGATATTTTCATAAGACCAAGAGGTGGGTATTTGTTTTTGTAAGGTGGTTCAACCAATAAAATGTTCATGTTTGTTTTTTTTCTACCACAGATGCATTAAACCAATCTATATAGGCTTTCTGTAATCCCAAAAAAGTGGGAATCTCAACAACAATTTCTTTCCATAATTTTTCTGCAAGCTTACGAACCAGTCCTTGACTACTTCCTTTTGAGTATTCATTTTGAGGCTCGTTTTTAAGATTAACTTTAGTTATATTTTTAAGAACATCTTCAATGTTCTTGATAGAAAGTTTTTCGGCAATTAGATGTTGACAATTTATTAAGTCGTATTGGCAAACTAATGAAATATAAACATTAGGTATTATATTTATTGCCGCACCCATTCCAACAGTTTTTAATAATATATGAGAATCCTTGTCTTCCCATTCAATACTTATTTTTTTAAGCAAATTCTTTATTGCATATAAATACATAATGATAAACTTGGGCATTACTTTTCTGTACTCCTTATTAACGTAGTGATATCTAAAAACAGGTATCTTCAACAAAGCAGTCTCATTTAAAAATTTTACCTCTTTGTATTTTGTACATATTAAAAGATAAAAAGATTCAACTAAAAATGCCTGTGAAAGAGAATTTTTTGGACTTACACTTTTACCAAGCATTTTCACCCTATCGTATAATGGAGATGCAGATACTTCATTAAGTAATTTGACTATCTCGTGGAGGAAAGTATATTCAGAAGATTCTATTTTGAATTCACCCAAGATATGATAAAGGTAAGACTTACTTACCCTTCTTGCTTCATAATTAATTGTTGTAAATAGTTGAGCTTGAGTAGAAGGGTCTGCATTGTTAATAAAAGTAAAAATTAGTTCCATGTCACTCTTAATATGAGATGGAAGTTTTTCACAACCTTCTACTCTGTGTTGTCCATCTATTATCAAAAAAGGTTTACCGATCTTTGGTATATATAAGTTATTGTTAAACAGAATAGCTTTTTTATTTGTGGGGTCAGAAACAGTTACTTCAAAATCTTCTTGAGAGTCAACTTCTACTGTATTAACACTAACAATTATAGAATTAGGAATAATCCCGTATTCATTTTCTAATACATAATTCTTTATCTGTTCAATTCTTTTAGGGTCTGTTTTTCTTTGGAATCCTTTTGCAATATTGCCTTGTTCTTTTTCTAGATGTTCTGCTATTCCGATAGATAAATCTTTAAAACGCTCATCTTTCTCTGCCTCCTGGCTATAGGAAATAAGCTTGTATTCTGCTGGACTTGGAGTATAAGAATTTTCAAATTCTGAAAAAACCATTTTCCCAATGTAAAATATTTTGCCTCGCTGAGAAATTCTTAAGACTTCGATTGGGGCCTTATAATTTTCCTTATCCATTTTTAAACTCCGCCTATATTTTCGAGGTCTTCTTTCATTGAATCTACTTGTTTTTTGATTTTAGAGGATTCTTTCTGGACATTCTTGACCTCGTTTACACCTAACTCCTCTGCTATGGCCTCTCTTTTTTCATCATTTTCCGATATCTTATTAGCAACTTCCTTCATTGTTTCTATTAGCTCTTTTGCTTCTTTTATTTTGCTTTGTAATTCTGTCTCCCTTGATTCAAAAATACGTAAATTTGTTTCTGCCTGCTTATTTAATAATTCAAACGTTTTTGAGTAGACATCATTTATTCTATCCGCACCATCTATAATTTCTTTTCGCATTTCAGAAAGTGTTCTTCTGAAAAAGAATGTAAAAAAAACTACAAGACCTGTAACAAGTATAGAAACTATCGTTAATGCTATACTAATGTATTTGACTACTTGTTCATTAAAATCTTTATATGATTGAACGGTTGCTTTATAAAAATCTTGTTCTTGAGATTCTTGTAAAAGTGGAACAGTTACCCTGTTCGGTTCTTCTTGTTTTTGTGCGTGAACTGACTGTAGAGGAAACAAAGCAAAAATTATAAGGAATAATATAAACTTAAACATTCTTTCTCCAGAAATTCGCATGGCTACGAAATATCTAATCCTGCCTCTTTACAAAACCTTTTTAAATCTTTATAGCACTGCTGTAACTCGGCTTTTTTATTCTTGTTTTCCTCTATTTCTGTCTTAACCTTAAGAACTTCTGCCTCTTTTAAGAATTCTCTAAATTCTCGGACCTTTTTGTAAAACCTATCCACTTTTTCTGGTTTGTTTTCATAAAGAATATGCATTGCCTCATCAAAGGCTTCATCAACATCCGATTCGTAAAAGGTCTTGCATGCTTTTTTATTACCTAGAATTTTAGGGAGTTCCCTTACATCTTGTGCTTTTTTAAACTTATCTTCCTTAACCCATTGAACAAACTCATCAAGAAAAGCAGGAGTCTCATTAACTCTATTAACCAAGTCTTTTTGAAGAAAAAATGCCTCAAAATAGCTATATTTTTTCAACTCATCCCTAGCGCCATTAACAATTTCCACATTATCTGAATTGATAAGATATTTTTTTGACATGGTTTCATAAGCGTTTAACATTGATTCAACAGTCTTCCTTTGTTTTCCCAATTGTTTGGCAACATCTTCGGGATTCTTTTTTAATACCTTGATCATTTTGTAAATATACGCCGCCTTTTCATAAGCATCCCATTCTGTTTTTCCTTTGATATGAAAAGTGCCGAGTATATAAAAAAGTTCTTCGTCAGTAACGCCATTCTGGAGGATTCTTGCCTTAATAAATTTCCAATGAGGGGCATCCGGGTATTTTTTATGTAATCTTCTAAAAGCACATAGCCTTGTATTGCCCTCAACAACCTTGTTTCCTAAAACATAAATTTCATCCAAAAGTCCTATGTTTTCTTCAATGTCCTTTATTCGTTCTTTTGTTGAATCCAGCTTAAGAAGCTCTTGTTCTATGAATTCTTGTGTTATTTTATCCGGATGTGTTCTGCTAATAATGTAGTTAATCCTTGGGTTCTCTGGATAATATTCAAGGCTATATATATCAACATCTTTAATTTCGTATGAAATCTCTCTTCCTAGTACTGTTATTGCTTTTCTTGTCATACCATTATCCAAGCATTTCTAAAAGCTCATGTTTATTTAGAAGAAACTCATAGCTTTTTGTTTCTAAACATTCTATGTCACCTTGAACATAACCGGCAATGTCTTTTTTCACATCTATTAGCTTATCAACATATTCATCAACTGTATTCTTTGCTAAAATTTTATAAATAGTACATTCTTTTGTCTGTGATATTCTATGAATCCTGTCCTGTGATTGGAGGTAATCAACAAGATTGAAGTTTCTATCTAAGTAAATAGCATTATTCGCCCTTGTTAAAGTCAGCCCTTCACGGGCCGCTGAAGGGTTTGCAATCATCAACCTGTTTTTATTTGATTCTTGAAAAACATTAACAACCTCCGCCCTATCCTTAATAGGAATATCTCCATGAATAACAACAGGGTTATATTGCTTAAATCTATTTTTTAAAACTGTAATGTTTTCTATAAAGTTTGTCCAGATAATTACCTTTTCATTTCTTGAATCAATGTCCTCTAATAATCCATCTAATGTTGAAAATTTAGCAGGAATTTCATGGTAACCCTTATCCACTAAAAAGGGATTGCTCGATATCTGTATTAATCTGAGAAGTTTTTTAAGAATGTTTTCAGCTTCATCAATGACAAGGTTTCCTGTCATGTCCTGCACTTCGATTTTTAATTCCTCACGAAGTTTATTGTAAAGTTCATTTTGTTTTCCATAGAGATTTACATAAATATTTACAAATTTCTTTTCGGGCAGTTCAAGGACATTATTTTTGCAACGACGAATAGAATGTTCTGCAATTACCCTTTTTAATTCACTAAGCGATTCTTTGTAATGGATGTTTTTCTCACGATATTTTGATTTAAAATCGTCAAAATTTCCCCCTAAGAGTTTACCACCATCGAGGAAAAAGAATTGCGCCCAGAGATCAACAGGTTTATTTGCAACAGGTGTTCCGGTAATAATTGCTCTTTTTACAGAATATTGCCTAAGCTCAAATAATGCTTTAGCTATTTTAGTTGATGGGTCTTTAATGCGTGGGGATTCATCGAGAACAATGGCGACCTTGCGACTTTTACAAAATCTCTTAATCCTCTGTAACTCGGCAATAATCGCTTCGTAGTTGGTAATATAAAAATTTGCACCAGTCATAAATTTGTATCGTTTTTCTCTTTTAGAACCTTTCAGTACAATAGGAATTAAAAAAGAATGCTTCAACACTTCCAGTTCCCAATTGTAAAGCAATGACATCGGCGCAACAACAAGGGACCCTTCTATTTCCCCTTGCTTCATTGACCAACATAGTGATTCAATGACAATCTTTGTTTTTCCAAGCCCTTGTTCGTCAAATAGTGCTACTTCTTGGTTATTTTTTATGTAATCAATGGCTTCAAGCTGGTGCGGTAAAGCTTGTGTTTTTGGTTCGAAAACTTGATTTGTACTAATCATTGATTAGTTCGTCAGGTACACATAAAAGATATAAGTTGTCAATATCTTTCAGCCCCGTTTTTTCTAAAACTTTACGAAAAACATCTTCCGAAGATTTAGGTATCCCGATAAATAGTTCACATAATTGTCCATTTATTTTAATGGAAGCAAAGTCTTGCAGTTGCTCGTGGGTTCTGGCATTTGCGAGATCATTTTCTGTTTTAGCCTCTCCTATACAGACTTGTCCATTGTTTCTCGTCCCTATGGCGTCGGGTCTGTGTCTTAATATTTGTGGAGGTATTTTTATTTTTTCTCCAAAAAGACCTGGATAACTTCCGTCAATTCCATATATGGTAACGCCTACCTCACGCATCTTTTTAATTACCAATCCAAGGATAAACTGATGTCTATTGCTTGACACTATTTAATAGTACCAATGTTTTTCAGAAGATTTGTTGTTGCATAATAGAGTCTTTTGAGCGAATCAATTTTTGCCGGTTGAAGTCCTCTTTTAATCTCATCCAATTCGCCGAATGGTAAAGCCTCTATGTCGTATATTACGTCTTCAATTTTTTCAAATAATTTTGATTTTGCTGCCGGATTCTTTTGCTCTAATTGGTCAAGTGCTGCTTGAAAATTATCATCAATGAGTGCTTGTCTTGATTGCTCGTCCTTAAGTACCAAAGGAAGTTTCCGTATTTCTTCACCTCTTTTAAACTTTCCCTCTCCAACCCAATCGCAAAACTCCATCAAAGAGATTTTGCCTTCTTTTACAAGCTTCTTTAACTCTTTGTTTTTTCTGAATTCAACAAAATAACTAAATTTAAGTCTCTCTGAAGGTTTATTATATTTCTTAAGATATTGCTCTTCCATATCCATATAAGCCTGGATATTATTTCTTATTTCAAAGGAATTCAATTTGGTAAGTTGTTCAAGACGCTTCAAAGAATAGTCTTCTTGGGTATTGAGACGATATAATTCTCTTGCCTTTTCGTAAGCGTCCCAAGGGGTAGCTCCGAAAAGATGTTTTTCCAATCGGATAAAATTTATTGCATCACGATTGATTTTGTAAGGCAACACATAGGCATCAATTGTTTTCCATTTTTCATCATTCACGTATTTCTCAGAAAGTTCCTCATAAACAAACGCCCGTGTATTACCTTCAATTATTGTATAGTAACCGTCTTTCGGCACAATCCATATTGGGTCATAAATACCACCGTTACGTTCTATGTGGTCTTTGAGTTTTTCATACTGATCATTACCCTCTGCAAGGGCAAATTTTATCTTTTCTTGTGTGATGTTGTCGTTTAATTTTGTGTCGAGGTAGTACTGGATACGTGGGTTTTCTATGTCGAGGATGAGCTGTTTTAGGGGAATCTTTAATCGTTTTATTTCTATCGGTATGCCATCAAGATTAACACTTATATTGTTCATATGTGTTATTTCTGATTTGTATTTTAAAAGTCAATTGCAGAATTTAGGAGTTTGGGTTTCTTACATATTAATCGGACTTTTTTCCATTGCAAGTACTTTTTCCTTCGTTTGTAGTTTATGAGTTATTTTTTGCCATAGAAGACCTGCTGTAACAGCGCCAATTGTATCTGCCATCCAGTCGAAGACGTCTACCGAACGGTTTGGTGTAAAAAGCTGATGAAACTCGTCTGATATGCCGTAAAGGGAAGTAACGCCGACTGCCAGGATAATTTTATAGATTCCATTCGTCCAAATCCGGACGGACGAAAGCAACCAACAGGTCATGAGGCATAATAAGCCAAACTCCATAAAATGGACGATTTTATCGGTGTGATACGGGAGTGACACAGAGGAGGTATCCCTGGAAGACTCCCAGTATATGATGCCGGCATAAACCAGGGTCAGAATACATTTAGAAATCCAGGGTATTTTAATCTTGATGTTCATTCTTTTTTTCTCCTGCAAAGATACGAACCCAGTATTGTGTCTCATCAGAGGGGGTACCCTGGTATTTGTAACCTGGTTCATCACCAGTATGGGATGTTTCTTTTTTTTCCTTTTTCACCAGGGGTATATCTGTTTTTTTTATGGTCGGTTTCTGTTCTTCAACAGGAAGGCTTTTGAAAACATCTTTCCAATATTTTGCATCGGTTTCAGATGGGCCGTTCCGCTTTGCTTCAGGCTCATCAGATTTGATTTTTTTATCCTCGTTCAGTACCTCCATAATTTCTTTATACATTACTTTTGGTTCAATAATCTGACAGCCGCATTTTTTGACGTGTCTTTTTATATCGTTGTCATAAGTTACAATAGAGACGTCTTTGGGGTTCTGGCAAAGGCTGGTAATGTTTTTTATCTCGGTATCTGCGTTTATACCTGATTTTGAATAAATCACGGTAATACCCGCGTGGGTTTGTTTTTTGGGGAGAGCAGCTTCCGTATAATTACCATCAAATACTAAAAGCACATCGCAGCGTTTTTTCTCCTTATATTTTGAAAGCAGGGAAATGACGTGGTCCCGCACGGGTTCAATGTTGTTTGTTTTCACGTGCCTTTCCAGTTCCGGGACGGTGAATATAAGATTATAGCCGTCTATAATGATTAACATACCATTTGACAATTATCAAAAACCACTTTTCCGGCGACAAGGGTAGTCACCACTTGCCCGGTCAGTTTCCAGCCCTGAAAAGGACAGTTTCTTGCCTTGGACTCAAACTCTTCGACTTCAACTGTCCATTCTTTATCCATATCAATAATTGTAATATCCGCCGGCATGCCCACGGCCAAACTCCCGCCGTTGACCTTAAATATCCGTGCAGGGTTGGTGGACATTTTTTGGACAACTTCTTTTAATGATAGAATGCCGGGATGAACAAGTTTTGTAAGGATGACACCGAGCGCATTCTCTAGCCCTACAAAACCCGAAGCCCCCTTTTTTAGATCATCATGGGTGTGGGGCGCATGATCCGTGGCAATGACATCAATTATTCCGTTTGACAAACCTCTCTGGAGCGCTTCTCTATCTGCTGGAGTACGCAAAGGGGGATTAGTCTTTGGTACACTTCCGCTCGCATTTTTAAAATTTTCATCCAACAACAAGTGGTGTGGTGTGGCTTCGCAGGTGATCCGTGCAAGGCGTCTTTCTTTGGCCTGTTGAATAACGTCAAGGGAACTCTTCAAGCTGACATGCGAGACATGCAGCCATCCCTTCGCCTGCTCGGCACATTTAATCTCGCGAATAATAAAGTCGGTTTCATGGGTAAACGGTTTGCCGGGGAAATGCGCCGCCTTGCTGTTTACTTTTGCCTTGTCGAGAGAGATTTGAGAATCTTCGCAATGGGGACTTATGACAAGATTATTCCGTGCGGCCAATTCGCACGCCTTTTTTATTAGCGGTTCGTAAAAAACGGGATTACCGTCATCCGATAATGCCCGCACCCGTTTATCTGTTGCCAGTTTATCGATATCCGTGAGTTCCTCTCCCAGTAATCCCTTTGTAATGCATGCCTTTGTAAAAATGTTTACCACGCCTTTCTGACGAACTCTTTCCATGAAGGATTCAACCATTTCCAGCGAGTCGATAGGTGGATTAGTGTTAGGCTCACAAATCAAGGTTGTAAAACCGCCTTTTGCCGCTGCCCGGGAACCTGTCTCAATGGTTTCTTTATACTCCAGTCCGGGTTCTCGAAGATGCACATGACAGTCAATTAAGCCTGGAATTACGTATTTTTGAGTTGCGTCGACGACCTGGATATTATCATTTGCCTTAATGTCGTTTGAAATTGCTTTAATCTTGCCATCCTTGACAATAATGTCTGCACGGCCATCAAGCCCGGTTGCAGGATCCACAATATGCCCACCCTTTATTAACACCTCGTTACTTATCATTTTCATTACTCCAAAAATAACCTTAGTTCCCCTCAATCCCCTTACGAAGGAGGGCAAAGACAGAATTTTACTAAATATCTTTTAACGGACACGGTTCACAGACTTTTCGTGGTTTACAAAACATCTTTCCGATGTTTACCAATAACGCATGATACTCATTAAATAACTGTACATCTTCCGGAAGGTTTTCTTCAAAGAAAGACTTCATATCGTCATAGGTGCTTTCTTCAGGAATAAGTTCATGCCGTGAAAAAATCCTGTGGGTATAGGCATCCACAACAAATGTGGGCATATTCCCCGCATAGAGCAAAATCGAATCAGCCGTTTCCGGCCCGATACCTTTTACAGAAAGTAATTCACTTCGAAGTGCTTGCAAGTCCCGGGCAAACATCTTAGACAAATTACCTTCATATCTTGAAAATAGCCAATTAATAAATGCCTTGACACGTTTTGCCTTGACATTAAAAAAGCCAGAGGGTTTGATGAGTTCCGCCAGTTCTGCTATACTTAACCCATATATTCCTTCCGGAGAAAGCTTGCCGGCAGTCTTAAGGTTTTTGATAGCCTTTTCAACGTTAGACCAGTTGGTATTCTGCGTCAGTATAGCGCCGATGACAACCTCGAAAGGGGTTTCACCAGGCCACCATTGCCGGGGGCCAAACGCATCAAACATCTTTTGGTATATTTTTAAAAGTTTTTTGGTTTTATTCATCTCCTATACCAAGTTTCGCTAAAATACCCATCCTCAATAGTGGTAACATAATTTCGTGATGTCCTGTAATTGCATATCCGTACGGGGACGGCCTTTTTAAGACGTTCGTTTGCGGCCTGTAATGCTGAATCATGTCCATATTTACCGTCACAAAATTTTCAACCTTCCGGCCAATATTTCTTGCAATACAGAGCGCTTTGAGAAAAACCTCAGGCATGATGACGGCAGAACCTATATTTAACCACACACCTCCTTCCAGTTCAGAAACCACGGAGGCAAGGATTTTGAAATCAATATGGCTGGATTCACCCAAATCCTTTCCGGAAACATTCGGATGCATGTGGATTGTATCCGTTCCCAATGCAACATGAACCGTGGTTGGAATATTCAGTCTTGCACCCCAGACAAGCAGACTCAAATCCTGATACGGATTCTTGTCTTTGATTATTTTATCTCCTAATGCCCGCCCAAGTCCGATGCCATCTTTTGTTCCTTTCGCGGATGCAATTTGAAAAACATCTGCCGTTTCCCTTACCATACCGAAACTGCCGTCTTTCAGGCTGGCTGCCACATCCTCAGAGGTTGCGCCAATGAGCGAGACTTCATAATCGTGGATAGCAGCAGCGCCATTCATAGCAAGCGCTGTTATTATGCGGCGTTTCATGAGATCTATAATTAACGGCGACAAACCACACTTTATTACATGCGCGCCAAGAGCCATTACTACAGGATGTTTGTTCAGGTATGCCAGTGCTATCGCTTCAATCACCTTCCGTAAATTTGATGCAGCCAATATCTCTGGTAAGGATTCGAAAAAGGCAGGTATTCCATCAGCAGGTAAGACGGGTTTGGCGAACAGGTTGATGTTTGAAAGATTCTTTCGTTTCTTTATGGAATAAGTTTTAATCTTCCGAAGGTCTAAAGGTTTAAAAGAATCGGTTTCGCACTTACGTTGTTTCGCCATCCAAGTTCCTTCCTTGAAGCTAATCGCTCATTAAGGAGCTAGTATTGCCTCGACAGGACATACAGCCACACAATTGCCACAGTCGGTGCAGAGATCGGCATTAATCACCCTGAAGTCGCCAGATTCAGATATGGCGTTTACAGGACATTCACTCTCACAGGCCCCACAGTTTATACATTCGTTGGTTATTTTATGAGCCATTGTTTCTCTCCTTTCAATTCAGAACGGCATTTATCTTATTTTCAAAAATTTCATAACCATTTACAACACAAATTTCTATCTTCAGTGTCCACACAGGAAAGTCCCAGATACTAAGGTTGTTCCCTATTTTTACCCTGTCTTTTTGAGTAATGACAATTGCATCCGGTTTGATGCCTAGCGCCTCTGCATTCAATTCCTGTAATTCAGAAAGAGTATATACGTGGTGATCGGAAAATACACGAAAACCAGCTAACTCAGCCCCTAAGTTTTCTATGCTTTTTCTGAACGATACAGGATTACCGATAGCACAGAACACAAAGACCCTTTTGCCACGTAAACAATGAATATCTAACTTCACTGCATCCTTTGCTGATTCTAAACGAATCGGCTTATGAACTGTTTCTATAATGGGAACATGCCTGACAATCTCACGCAAACGATTAGTGATAACTGTGATTTTATCACGACTGCATTGGTCTATGTGGGATAGCAGAATCATGTCAGCCCTTTTGAGTCCTTCCAATGGCTCCCGCAACATACCTCGTGGAATTATCTGTTCATACCCAAAGGGATTCAGTGCATCAATGATTACAATATTCAGGTCCCTTGTCAGGCGAAGGTGTTGAAACCCATCATCCAGCACGAGACATTCAGCTTGAAAACGTTTGACAGCCTCTAGTCCACTTTTAACCCGGTCTTTGTTCAAGAGGTGCGGAACGTCAGGAATATTTTCCTTAAACAAGAGATATTCGTCATTACAGATATTTTCGCCAGGAGAACCAGATTCTTGCCTTATTCGGGCTGCGTAACCCCTGCTGAGGATTGCGACCCTTTTACCTTTCGCCTGTAAATACCGTGCAATGTACTCTACAACCGGAGTCTTGCCTGTCCCTCCCACAGTAATGTTTCCAACACTGATTACAGGGACGGGAAGGCGAACGCTCTTCAGAATACCTTTCTTATAAAAAAAAATACGAGTTTTAACTACAAACCCGTATA
>DBJWYX010000033.1:0-13676 GCA_052360825.1 Candidatus Wunengus sp. YC64 | reverse complement strand
AAAAGGTCGCTATGATTAAGAGTATGGATGTCTTTGGAAGCGACCCTTATTGGTATGCCTATAAACAGGACGTGACGGAATTCGTCCGGAAGGTGTCCAACGAAGTCCTTGCACTTTCTAAAAAATATAATAAAGAACCTCAAATCTGGATCCAGGGCTATAGGGTCCCGGCAAACAGAGAAGCGGAAATTGTTACGGCTGTGGATGTGGCTTATGACGCAGGGATTCGGAATATTGCCACGTGGAGCTTTGAAGGGACAGATTGTATGACATATGTCCGGTCTGAACGTCCTGAAATTGTTTGGCAGAATGTACGCAATGTCTATTTGAAATACAAGAATAAATAGACCCCTTTTCGGGAGAATTTTTTGTATGCACGTCATAGAATGAATGACAAAATAAAAAAAATTGCAGACCAATCCTTGCAAAACCAGCCTATCAGCCGTGATGACGCCCTCTTTCTTATGCGAATTGATGGAGACGAAGTTTATGATGTGTTTTATTGGGCGAATCAAATACGCTTAAAATATTTTGGTCATCATGTAAAGGCATGTTCCATCATTAGCGCAAAACAGGGACGATGCACAGAAGACTGTAGTTTTTGTTCTCAATCCTCACGTTACCACACCGGCATTGAGGAGTTTCCACTCATTGATACAAACAGGATACTCGATGTCGCTAAATGTGCTGAACAAGCAGGTTCCAACTCCATTGGTATCGTTACCAGCGGATATAGTATAAATAAATCTGACGATCTTGATAAAATTTGCAGGGCAATAAAAGCAGTCGTTACTGGCTCATGCATCCATCCGCACGGCTCGTTCGGAATATTGACAAAAGAAATGGCCTTGTCTTTGGTACAATGCGGGCTAAAAAGACTTAATCATAATTTGGAAACATCTGAAAGGTTTTTCCCCAATATATGTTCAACGCATACGTTTCGTGATAGGGTAAATACCATTTGTGTCGCAAAAGAAGTTGGATTAGAAATATGCAGCGGCGCAATTTTTGGGGTTGGGGAAGCGGTAGAGGACCGTATTGACCTTGCATTCACCTTGAAAAATTTGGACGTCGATGTCGTTCCTCTTAATTTCTTACATCCTGTTTCCGGTACACCATTGGAAAGCAGTATTCCCTTGCCACCTATGGAAGCATTAAAAATTATTTCTGTATTCAGATTTATTTTGCCTGATAAAGAAATTAAGATTGCAGGCGGGCGGGAAAAAAATCTTCGTGATTTGCAATCATGGATGTTTTATGCGGGCGCCAATAGCACTATGATTGGAAATTATCTGACCACAACGGGAAGAAAGATTGAAGATGATTTGGAAATGATAAAGGACCTCCATTTGGAACTACAAACATCATAACACGAACGAGTAGGAAGAGTCCTTGAACGGGAATTTACGATTTGGGATTTATTTTAAAAACAATATCTTTATCATAGCTATTTAATATTCTATAAGTAATAAAATAGGTAAGAGGTTTTACAGGATTAAACATCTGGTCAAAAACCAAATGTATCGCAAACCCCAAGGTCGTAAAAGATAAAAGGTAATTAAAATGGGAGAAGAAACACAGGCATATTAACCCAAATAAGAGTTCATAACTGTGGAGGTATAAATATGCCTTTTTTATTTCTCCATTATCGAATGCATTGACATATCTTTTAATATTAAAACCTTTACCTACATTTTTATAAAAATCCCATATATGATCGACGTCCAACAGCCACCCAACCAGAAAACATGCAAT
Organism: Candidatus Wunengus sp. YC64; assembly: GCA_052360825.1. Lineage (GTDB taxonomy): Bacteria > Planctomycetota > Brocadiia > Brocadiales > Brocadiaceae > Wunengus. The sequence goes on along the minus strand of DBJWYX010000033.1, from coordinate 11,921 downwards.
ACTGGGGGAAATTGTTTTTGTTGTTAGAAATGTAGCCGCACCCGTAATAATCGATGCACCCAAATGACAGATAGGTTTCATATATGTTCCTTTAGAAAAGGGTAATAATCATCTGCGTTTTTGAAATATTTTCCCCATGAACCGAATAGATTTAACTGTGAACCCAAAGAACACGATGAAAATAATTAAAAGGGACCCACATATGGTAAGAAGATATATCAGCAATGTGTAAGTTGCTGTATAAAAATTCGCAAGAGGATTGCTTATAATAAACGCAGTAAAAGCTGATAACGCCAGAAGGAATGTGAATGCTGATATGCTTCTGGCAGTAAATAATTTCCTCCTGTGTTTACGCCTTCTCGTGGTCTTATGAATAGTATCCATGTAACAGTCTTTATAATCCGTAGTTTATAAAATGTGTTTGAAAAAACTATTATAAACAACGGTATAACATAAAATCAAGGAAACGTCTATTCGATGGGGCTGGATTTTATTTTAGATGAATTGAAGTCATTGAAAGAGCGGGCATTGATGCGTGAATATAGAACCATTGAAGGCGCCCAAGGGCACTACATTCGAATAGAAGGTAAATCCTATCTTTCGTTCTGTTCAAACAACTACCTCGGACTCGCCGACCACCCAAGGATAAAACAAGCTGCCATTGCAGCCATTAACCAATACGGATGGGGTACAGGCGCATCTCGACTGGTTGCCGGGAATATGACACTTCACCAGGAACTCGAAAAGAAGATTGCAGATTTTAAAGGCACAGAGGCTGCACTGCTGTTCCCTACCGGTTATATGGCCAATGTGGGCGCTCTATGTGCCCTTGTCGGGCGGGAAGACATAGTCATTGGAGATAAATTGAACCACGCAAGCATTATCGATGGCTGTCGTCAATCAGGTGCGACATTCCGTGTTTATCCACACAATGATGTAAGCCAATTAGAATCTTTGTTACAGAGATATTCAAAACATCGGAGAAGGTTGGTGGTTACTGATAGTGTATTTAGTATGGACGGTGATACTGCTCCGCTGCCCGAAATTTTAGAAATTACCCAAAAATATGATGCCATACTTATGATTGATGATGCCCACGCCATGGGGGTGTTTGGTCGACATGGGAAAGGCATGATTGAACACTATGGACTCGAAGGAAAGATTGATATTATTATGGGGTCGTTGAGCAAGGCGATTGGAAGCATCGGTGGATTTATTGCCGGAAACAAGAGCCTCATAGATTTTTTTAAAAACAAGGCACGATCTTTTATTTACACAACGGCACTGCCTCCGGCAGCGTGTGCCGCATCTCTGGCTGGACTGACGCTTATCCAGGAAGATACAACCCTTATTGATAAGTTATGGGACAATATACGATATTTAAGGTCTCAACTGTCAAAATTTATAAGCAATATTTCCGGAGAAAGTCCTATCATTCCCATTATTATCGGGTCATCGGAAGATGCGCTTAATGTATCCGCACGACTCTATGAAAATGGTATTTTGATCCCTGCAATTCGACCACCTACCGTACCTTTAGGTACAAGCCGATTGCGCATTTCATTAATGGCCACCCACAGCAAAGAGGATATAAACCGGTTAATAGATACATTGAAGAACATTGGGGTGTTAACTCATGGAAATGCAGGAGATACTGGCGAAGTAAAACTCCAGTCAAATGAAAAAACATTTGAAACCACAGATTTTACAGATGACACAGATATATAAGTATGAATAATCTGTGAAATCTATTGGTACAAAATCTGTTTGTAAATTGATGAAAAAAGACCCAAGAATACATGCTATTATTGGAGCTGCGATGGAAGTTCATAATATTGTAGGCCCCGGGCATTTGGAAGCAGTGTACCAGGAGTGCTTGGAAATTGAATTTAAATTGAGAAATATTTCATTTATTCCACAACCTCGGCTGGAAATATTTTATAAAGATCGAAAGTTACAGAAATTCTATGTTCCTGATTTCATTGTTTATGATGAAGTAATAGTCGAAATAAAAGCTGAGAAGTTCTTGACAAAGATTGACGAAGCACAATTAATAAATAGTCTTATTATTAGTCATCACAATGTAGGATTACTCCTAAATTTCGGCGAAGAATCTCTTCGCTACAAAAGATTCATAAGTTAATAAAAAACAGATTTCTCAGATTTTTTAATTATCTGTGTAATCTGCGAAATCTGTGGTTAGTAAAGATTTTAAGGAAGGTTATGCACAGACCGACGTGGGTTGAAATTGACTTAAATGCCCTGAGGCATAATTTGTTGGCGCTAAGGAAATGGGTTGGACCACAGATAAAAATTCTGGGTATTGTCAAGGCTGATGCCTATGGACATGGCGACTATGAGGTTAGCAGGGTTTTGTTAAACAATGGTGGTGAAATGCTCGGCATCGCCATCCTTGAAGAAGGAATTCAATTAAGGGATAAAGGTATAAAAGCGCCATTATTGCTTCTCGGAGGCATCTTTGAAGAGCAAATCGATACGGTTATCCAATACGGCTTAACACCTACGATTTATGATTTGAAGCTTGCTGAAGTATTATCAAAAAGGGCGTATTATTTTAATACGATCATGAAAGTTCATGTGTATGTGGATACGGGCATGGGTAGTATTGGTGTAAAGCATGACAAGGCCGTAGAGTTTGTAAAATTTGCAAGAAATCTGAAAAACCTTCTCATTGAAGGCATATACACACACTGTTCTTCTTCTGATGAAAAGGATTCAGCATTTACAAATTTACAGATGAAAAGATTTAGAGACGTACTTGATGCCCTGGATGCGTCAAAGGCGTGTATTCCATTAAGGCACATGGCAAATAGCGGGGCAATTCTGGGTTATCCTGAAGCTTATTTTAATATGGTCAGGCCAGGTCTGTCGCTGTATGGATTATATCCCTCAGAGGATGTTTCAAGGGATATAGGCATCAGACCTGTTATGAGCTTTAAGACGAGGGTTATTCACATTAAAGATATGGAATCGGGAGATGTTGTAGGCTACGGCAGGACATACAGGATTACCAAGCCCGCCCGTGTCGCAACCCTTCCCTTGGGATACGACGATGGATATAATCGATTACTTTCGAATCAAGGAGAAGTCATTATAAGAAGCAAGAAGGCATCTATTATCGGGCGGGTTTGCATGGATCAATGTTTTGTAGATGTAACCAATATAAAAGATATTTCTGTTGGAGATGAAGTCGTATTATATGGCAGTCAAGGACAGGAAACGATACCGATAGAATCTATTGCCAAACAGCTAAACACCATTCCTTATGAGGTTACTTGCAGTATAAGTAAACGGGTGCCGAGAATCTATATCAACAAAGAAGACTAATAAAAATGCGTAGCCTTTCAATTTTGAATGATTGATAGGCACAAGCAAATTTCAAACTTATTCACCAGTATTTAACTCAATCCTAATTTATCCATCTTATATCTCAATATCCTTCTTGTCGTTTTGAGTATCTGCGCGGCTCTGGTTTGTATACCATCTGCTTTTTGAAGGGCTTTTTCTATAACTTCTCTTTCCGTGCGTGAGACTATTTCATCAAGTGATCCAGCATCCAATAATTCAAGTAAGCCGTTAGAATTGTACGAGGTATGATGATTATCCCCACTTTTAATTTCCACAGGAAGGTGTTCTTCGAGAATGGTATCGCTATCTCCATACAGGGTAAGTATCCTTTCGAGTACGTTTTTAAGTTCTCTTATATTTCCTGGCCAATAATAGTTTTCAAGCAGTTTCATTACGGTTGGCTGAATCTTTTTGGTTTTAGAGTAAAGTTCTTCTTTATACTTTTGAAAATAATGCTTTACGAGGAAAGGAATATCTTCTCTCCTGTTTCTCAGAGCAGGCACGTCCAACGGAACGACATTTATCCTGTAATACAAATCTTCACGGAACGTCCCTTTAGTTATTGCGGTTTTAAGGTTAATATTGGTACTCGCAATTAGCCGAACATCAATACTGATTGTTTTCGTTCCACCTACGCGGACGAACTCGTATTCCTGCAAAACCCGCAAAAGCTTAGCTTGATTGGACAAACTCATTTCGCTGATTTCATCCAAAAATACAGTGCCACCATTTGCCAGTTCGAAACGTCCGATTTTTTTGTCAGTTGCATTTGTAAATGACCCCTTTTCGTGGCCGAATAATTCACTTTCTAACAAGTTATCAGGAAGATTAGGGCAACTCACGGCAACAAAAGGCTTATTCTTTCTTGGACTCTGTAAATGAATTGCCCTTGCAATAAGTTCTTTTCCTGTGCCGCTTTCACCCGTAATTAATACAGGCGAATCTCCTTTCGCCACTCTGATAATTGTATCAAATATCTGTCTCATGGCAGGGCTTTGTCCGACAATATTGTTAAACTCAAAATTTTTGTTTAATTCTGACCGAAGATATGCCACCTCATGCGCAAGTTCTCCCGATCGGAGGGTTTTGTCGATGACAAGTTTAATTTCCTCCACATCAAATGGTTTGATAATGTAATCAGAGGCGCCTAATTTCATGGCTTCAATAGCTGTTTTCACTGCTTTTATGGCAGTAACCATTATGACCTCAACATCGTTGTTTATTTTTCTTATTTCACTTAAAACCTCCAGTCCAGACATCCCCGGTAACATAATATCGAGAATCACCAGATTAACACATTCATTACGAAGGATTTCTAATGCCTTTAAACCGTCAATAGCAGTAAGGACTCTGTAATCCTCTTTTAATATCATTCTAAACGATTCAAGGATACTTAACTCATCATCAACTACTAAGATAGTCCTCATAGTATTTGACACCTCACGTTAATGGAAGTGCTTCATTAGGTATTGCCGTATTTTCACTATTTATGTGAAACTTAATTTGAGAAGCAAAAAACCTTCCGAAAATTCAGGCAAATTATCCTTTTCTGCAATCAATTTTAAATTTTCATTTATAACTTACTTTTACATATAAACTTACTCTTGTTTATATTCGTAGTTTTAACAAAAAATTGTTCTATAAACAAAATTACCTAATAACAAATTATGAACAAATTTGTGCAATAGTGCAAATGTGTTTTTAAATTTATAATGATTTGTATTTATTATGTAAAAGTTTTGTTATCGTGCCCGGGATAAGCCTTCCTACAGTGTGTCCATCGATCTTTGAAACGGGCATAATTTCCATAAGGGAGTTGGTAATGAAAACTTCGTTTGCCCCAAGGATCCTTTCCACTCCGAAAAGCTCCTCCGAGGCATGAAGCCCGTTTTCCTTGCACAACTCTAAGACAATCTTCCGTGTAATACCCGGTAGTACATTGGTCTTCAGAGAGGGGGTAATAACGGCGCTCTTCTCAACAACAAAAATATTACTAACGGCGCATTCGGCGATATAATTGTCTGTGTTCAGAATGAGTGCATCGTGAGCGCCCTTTTCAGAGGCCTCTCTTTTAATAAGGTAATTGGTCAAAAAGTTGAGTGTCTTGTGACATGAGATGGGACAGGTAGTGCTCCTGCGAATGTGAGAAGTGATAAGCGATACGCCTGTTTTATACAGTGAGGCTGGATAGGCGGCAAGCGGTTTTGCATGGATAACAAAGGTGGGAATACATGTACCCGTTGAAATGAGTCCATTAACTCCAAGTCCTCGAGACAATGTCATACGGATATAGGCATCTTGTAAATTATTAGCGGCAAGGAGTTGTTCAATAATCTGTCGTATTTGTTGAGATGTATAACGAAAAGGAATGTCAAAATAGTGCGCGGAATTTGAGATACGGGCAACATGGTCTTCAAGCCGGAAAGGGGTTTTACCGTATGTTCTCAGGGTTTCAAATAATCCATCTCCATACAGAAAGCCTCGATCCAGGGTGCTTAAGAGCCCTTCCGTATCTTTGACGATTTTATGATTTAAGAAGATGAGATTGGGCATGGTTTTAGTGAATCAATAAGGGCCTTGGCCTTGTGCATCGTCTCTTCGTATTCATCTTCTTCATTGGAGTCGGCCACAATGCCGCTTCCAACCTGGAAGTATACCGTTTTATCTTTTGTAATGAAGGTGCGTATAGCGATATTCAGGTCTGCATCGCCATTAAATCCGATATACCCTATAGCGCCCGTATAAACGCTTCTCTGGGTGGGTTCAAGTTCATCGATGATCTGCATGGCGCGAATCTTTGGCGCCCCCGTAATTGAGCCGCCAGGGAATGTGGCCTTGAGTAAGTCGATTAAATCATACTGTTCGTGGATATCCCCTTCAATGGTAGAAACCAGGTGATATACGGTTGGGTAGGTTTCTAAAACCTTTCTTTCTGTGACCTTTACGGAACCATAATCGCACACACGTCCGAGATCGTTTCGTTCCAGGTCGATAATCATGGTGAGTTCTGCATCGTCCTTCGGACTGGAGAGCAATTCCTGTTTCATAATCTCGTCTGTCTTCGCATCCTTGCCACGCGGCCGCGTACCTTTGATTGGGCGAGTCTGGACATGTTTTGCATGCACATTGAGAAATCGTTCCGGTGAGGAACTGATAATGGCAACATCGTCAAAGTTCAAGTAACATGAAAAAGGCGCCGGATTTACCGAACGCAATATTCTATAGAGTTCATAAGGAGGTATATCAAGATGCGTTTCCATTCGGTGAGAAAGATTGACCTGATATACATCGCCTGCCGAGATATAGTCCTTGATATGCCTGATTGCTTTCAAATAGTGTTCTTTTGTGAAATTAAACCGCAGCGTGGTTTCAGTTGGCTTCGGATTGGGCTTATGATACGTCGTTTCATATACACTATCGGATTTTCTGCACAGTACCTCAACTGCCTGTTTCATCCTGTCTTCCAGGGCGCTGTCTAAACCGAAATCTACCCCGATTACATGGCACTTTTCCAGAAGATTATCGTAAGAAATGACGGTGTCATAAAACCCCATATACATATCCGGGAGTCCAATATCATCAATGGCATTGCTTGGTAATCTTTCAATAAAATGGCACAAATCATAACCAAAATATCCTACCACACCGCATTGAAAGGGAATTGAATCGTTTGTGTTTTTTAAAGAAAACTGCTTTAATAATTCCCGAAGATGTTCAAAGGGATTCCCTTCGATTTCAAGGACGCCTTCTTTATCGGTTAGGGTGATTTTGCGGCGTTTCGTTTTCATTGTTAAGAAGGGCTGAAAACCCAGAAAAGAATATCTCGAAATCCCCTTTATGGGCAAGGCGCTGTCGAGAAAAAACAGATTTTTTTGAGGAACAAAACGGCAAAAAGCTTCCAAAGGGGAACAGGCGTCCTTGACTTCGCGTATAAGAATTTCGCCTTCTATGCACTTGTTTAAGTCCATGTTACCAGCCTTTTCACCAATCCGTTTTTCCTGTACTCGATACCTTCGCCTGTAACCCGCAATCCTGTGCTTCGTTCCAGTATATTTCGAAGCCTCCGCAGGGTTTTCCCTATAATTCCTGCATTGGCAGACATGATAATGTTACTCCATTCCAGGAGTTTTTCAAGGTTATTTTCAATCGTGAAGTATGGCGCCGGTCTGTCGGTAAGCCAGAAATCGTCAGTTACCAATCCCTTTTGTTTTGCCAGTTCGTAAAGCTCCGTACCAGGAAATACCATAGCCTCTGAAACCGAAACAAAGTCAGGACGCACCGTTTCGATCATTCTTGTTGTATCACGTACGGTACGGTCGTCTTCGCCCGGATTGCCCACCATGAGAAGCATCTTGGTTTTCATGCCCATTTGCTTTGTGAGTTTAATGGCGTGTTCAATTTGTTCCGGTGTGGTCTTTTTTTTGATGGCCTTGAGCACCGTTTCAGAGGCGGATTCTACCCCAAAAGAGATGCAATAACACCCCGACTTAATCATCCAGTCAAGCATGTCTTCCCAAATGAAATTCACGCGGGTTTCGCAGTCCCAGACGATATCCAATTTCCTGTCTATGATTTCTTTGCAGAGGTCAACAACCCGGTTCTTATTGACGGTAAAGATATCATCCGCAAAATTAAAGAAACCGCATCCAAAATCTTTAACGAGGAACTCCATCTCGTCCACGACGTTTTTTGCGGATCGGGTTCTCCATTTTTGCCAGAAAAATGGTGTTGAACAAAACTGGCAACTCCCCACACATCCACGCGTGGAAATAATCGGGACAAATCTCAGGTTTTCAAGCTGTTTGCCGTTCCAGGCGCCTTTGAGTATTTCATATCCCCCGGTATACCTGTTAAAGTCAAAATATTTATATGCAGGAAATGGTATGTCATCCATGTTATGAATCAATTGTCTGGGTGGCGTTTTAAAAGTTTTGCCCTGATGTTTATATGCTATTCCGTGGACATCTTCCAAAGCCCTTTTTCCCTCCAGACATATCATCAGTTCTTTTATTGTCTCTTCGCCTTCGCCAAGGACGATAATGTCTACCGGCCAGTGTTCAAGTACCTGTTCCCACATGATGGTAGGGTGGATTCCACCCATAATTACCGTACAATCTTTGTTCACTGTTTTAGAAAGCTTTGCTACTTCTAACGGGCTTGCCCGTTGTTCTGTCAGGCAGGTAATGCCAACAACATTGGGCTGCTCTTTTTCCAGTGCCTGCCTTACTTTTTCCCAGGAATAATCGAACATGTCGATTGCCTTCACGTCAAATCCATGTTTCTCTAATGTAGAAGCCAGATAGGCAATTCCCAGTGGGGGACCGTAAGGCAATATGACTGGCTTGCCATATTTGCGCTGATCGTACATGGGTGGGTTAATAAGGAGCGTTTTCATATTAACGAAAGATTAGGGTTTTAACTGATTTGCCAAATCTTGTTCTATCTTTGCCTCGTTGGGCATATTGATTTTGTAATATAATTTTGCCAGATTATCGTGATATATTGGGTTATTTGGGTCAAATGAAATTGCCTTGTTAAATTCTTCAATGGCCAGGTCAACCTGCTTATTTTTAAACAATATAATTCCCAAATTGTTATGACTTTCACTGTATTTAGGATCAATACGCAAGGCATTCTGGTATTCTCGCATTGCATCATCATACATCCCTTTGGTATCATAGACAAGACCCAGATTGTGATGTGTTATTGGATATTTATACTGAATTTCGGATGCCTTTGATAGAGCAATATTGTACTCTCTCATTGCTTCATCAATTTTACCATTCAGAAAATATTGTTTTCCCAGATTATTATGAGCATTAAAACTGCATGACGTGTTATACACTGCATAAGACCATAAGGTTGTTCGGTCAAACCAAATCCTGTTGTGCCTTATGGTATGGGTAAGAAAGAGGATGAATATGGCGGCAAAACAGGTCTTCACAAGAGGGTGATATGCCTTTGGAACACGTGCATGAATTTTAAGAATCAGTATCCCCGCAAACAGGCAAAAACCGAACGAAGGGAGATAGAGATACCTTTCTGCCATGATGTTGCCAATAGGGATAAGATTCATAACCGGTGTCAATGTGATAAATATCCAGAGAATGGAAAAGGTTATTTCTTTTTGCTGACGGTAGAGCCTTACCGCAAGAAATGCGATACATGCCAGCAGGGCGATGGATATGAGAAAAGGGAGTTTGATGGGTGTGGTTTCAAAGGTAACGTGATAATCCGGATTGAGAACGATCGGGAAGAACCAGAGTTTTATATACGAGGCGATGACTTTTGTCATGGTAAGGAAATTAGTTACCAGGCTGTTCCCCGGATAAGCTACGTGTTCGATGGTACTTTTAAAGAATACCAGTCTGAGGAGCATATAACCGATACTCATCAATATGAACCCCGGATAATACCTTAAAAGTCTTGTTTTCACAGGTAGGGGCTGAAGATTTTCAGCCCCTACATAGGGTACGTTCTTAAGACTTTTTTGACCGCCCCAAAAATGTTCCACATCATCTTGATGAACATGAATTGGCAAGTTGCCTGGCTCCCTCCTCCCCTTTGATGGGGGAGGGTTAGGGCGGGGGTGAGATATTCTGACCCTTGATTGCAGAAAAAACCAGTCTAAAACAAAAATAATGAGTGGCAGTGAAATGGCCATTTCTTTTGAAAACAGAGACAGGAAATAGGTAAGGAGCGAAATGATATAGCAGATATTTTTATATTTTGATGTGTAGCGTTTTACATAAAAAAATAAGGCGAGCAGAAAAAAAGTAGCGCACAGCAGATCTTCCCGAAATCCCACGGAATTGACAGTCTCTGTAAGAATGGGATGTATGCTAAAAATTAAACATGATATCACGGTAAGATTAAAATTCCTGGTTATTTTAGATAGTAAAAGATATACGATAAAGGTATTGAGCGTGTGAAGTATCAGATTAGTCAGGTGAAATCCAAATGAGTTGAGACCCCATATAGCGTAATCCGTAAAATATGACGCAGTGACAAGCGGACGATAACTGAGTTCCCCTGATATCTTGAAATAATCGTGGTTGAAAAGCGTCGGGAAATACTTCCAGTCCTTTATGTAAGGATTATTGGTAATGACCCTGAAATCGTCAAACACAAATTGATGGTGAAGCGTATTCAGATACGCAAGAAACGAAATCGAGGATATCAGGATGGGCAAGAGAATTCGGGCGGTTTTAGTTGAAAAAGACGAGCGGTTTAACACGTTCTGGCAACCTCTAAAAAATTTTTTATTCCCCGGTATGCGCTCCGAGGCCGGTTCCCTCTTGCAGAGTGAACCGGATATTTTAGCTGCAAAATCTGTGTCCTGTTTTGGTTGTGGCTATGCCACGCTGTGTTCATCCGCGTCTAACTGCAACTTTTAGACAAACTTTCATGCCCTGGGATGCGCCTTGTTGTATACCTCTTTCAGTCGCTCTGTAGTTATATGGGTATAGATTTGGGTTGTGGAAAGATTGGCATGCCCCAGAAGTTCCTGGACAGAACGCAGGTCAGCGCCGCGGTCTAACAGGTGCGTTGCAAAGCTGTGCCGAAAGGTATGCGGTGAAATCTTCAGGCTCATCCCGGCCTTTTTTACGTACTTTTCCAACATTCTTGCAACGCTGCGTTCGGTAAGACGCCCCCCGCGATTGTTTAAAAAAAGGGCTTTACTATTCCTGCTGATGACGCGCAGGGACGAGTCTGAATTTCTTTTGTCCGTATAAGCGTGTATGGCATTTAAGGCGTGATTCCCGATGGGGAGTAACCGTTCCTTTTTACCCTTTCCCTTTACTTTCACAACCCCACCGGAGAAGTCAACATCAGAAACGTCAAGCCCTGCCAATTCGCTTACCCGCATGCCAGTGCTGTACAGGGTTTCCATCATGGCGCTATCCCTGATGCCTAACAAGGTGTTTAAGTCAGGTATATTTAAAAGCGTTTCGGTGTCATTGATACTCATAAATTCCGGTAGATTTCTGTTTAGTTTAGGAGTTCGAATACTCTCCACGGGATTGAATTCCAAAACGCCCTCACGACACAGAAATTTGTAGAAAGACCGAATAGATACGAATTTTCTGGCAATCGTGGTTTTAGAATAAGCCTGTTTTTTTTGAAAGGCAAGAAATTTTCTCAATAATAAACGCGTGACATCTCCAAAACCATTGCATCCCTCAGCATTCAGGAATGAAAGATACTGGTGTAAGTCATTTCGATAAGCCCGTAAAGTCTGCTGAGAAAAATTTCTGTCGTGCTCGATATGCGAAAGATATTTATTGATATAATCAAGCATAGGTTAAACCCTTCAACAACAGATTAGACAAAAAAGCGTGTAAGAAAGGGAAAATGGGGAGGGTGGAGAGGAATGGAATAATAAAAAATGTTTTTAAATTTTTTTCTCCATTTCACCCTTTTCTCCCTTTCTCCTTATTTACACTTTTTTCCCGACTCGTTCGGGTTAGGGCCTTATAGTAACAAAATTACATACTCTATTTCAACCTTTGACTTGTTTTGTATTTGATAAATCACTATATTCGTGTTAA